>DATEKZ010000264.1:0-7792 GCA_035277185.1 Verrucomicrobiia bacterium | reverse complement strand
TGGGCGTCCGGACTGACATTGGGAGGCGGCGTGCCGCCCAATGTCTCGGTGACGGTCGAATCCTTCCTGGGCACGGCACAGGGCCTGGGCGGTCCGGCTCCGCTGGCGCTGGGGCAGGCGCCATTGACCACTCAACACGGTCTGGTGAACCAGTATTCGAACGCCATCTCCCTGTTCAGTTACACGCGGCCGGTCGGAAGTGAGATTGCCGAAGTTCATATCAGCCCGCCTCCCGGCCGCTACCAGACGGGCGTCCAGATCAAACTCACGCCGGCCGATCCGGCGAATCAGGTCTGGTATCGCACGAATTTGACCGACGCCTGGACGCTTTACGGCGGTCCATTCTCATTGTTCAAGGATGCGACCGTTCATTACTACGCCAAACCCGTCGCCGGAACGACCAAGTCAACCATTCGTACGGCCGCGTATCAGTTCGCCATTGGGCCGAGCCAGCTCGATTCTGACGGCGATGGCGTGCCGGACTACGTGGAGATCGCCAAAGGGTTGAACCCGGCGAGCGGCAATGATGCTGATGGTGACGGCTTCTTCGATCTCGATGAACTGACCTCCGGCTTCGACGCGAACAGCTCAACGAACCACCCTCCGACGAACCATGTCCGCCTGGAATTAAAGGCCAGCTTCGACCTCGTGCAAACGCCGCGCCCATTCGACGGGACCGTCACGAACCAGTCGCTGGCGGCCACCGGCGTGGTGATGCGCGCGTTCGATCTGCACGGCGGCATTCTCAGCGTGGGCGCCTGCTCCAACCTGGCGCTCGCCGGCGCGACCGATCCCGCCGCGCGCCTCAGCAACATCGTCGCCGAAACCCAGGCGCGCCTGATCGTGGCGGCAACGGAACAGCATTATGACATCGCCACTGGCGGCGCCGACACGCGCATCGGCCGCGAGATGTTGGGACTGGTCGCCGTACCCGATCTACCGCCGCCGCTCAACGTTCCCTACGTTTACGGCGGCGGGAACCTGGCCACCGAAGCCAACGCCTGGATCATCGCTGCCAGCAACGCCGTTCACAATCTCCCGCGCGAACTGATCAAAGGCGACCTCGACATCTACGACACGCTGGTCGCCCTCCTGGTGGAGAAAAAAGTGGGCGAGTTGTTCGTCAGTCGCGGTCAGATCAACGGGACCAATATCACCCTCTTCCCGTTCCGACCGACCGACGTGTCGCGGGTCAATTTTCCGCAAACGGAATTGCTGGCGCTGGAATTGATCAGCGGCGGACAGCCCGGCTATCTGCTGCGAAACATCCATGGCAGCATCAGCAACTCGGTCCAGGCAGCCGCCCCGGCCGTTCAGAATCTCAAAAAAGTCACCGCCGACATCTATCGCATCAGCAGCGCCAGCAACAACATTCCGCCCGGCTGCACCAATTGTCCGGTCTATCCCTCGCCGGTCGATACACTCCGCGATTTCCTCTATACCGGCGTCCTGCAATCCAATTACCTCTCGCACACGTCCGTTTCCGCCCCCGACCGCGCGAGCGCGTTTACCGGCGTGAGCACGATCCTCGCCGCGGTTTCCGGTCGGCCCACGACCAACATCCTCCTGCGCGTCCGGCCCGATTCCTTCAGCGGCGGCTGCACGACGCTGGAAACCGTGGACGCCCTCACGCTCAAGAGCCTGTTCCACTCCGAAGGGACGCCGTTCACTTTCCCTGAATCGTTTGAACTCGCGCCCGGGAGCCTCGTGGATGTCTTCGGCTACACCGACATCCTCAACGCCTCATGTGGCGGCGACGACATTGAAGTCATCACCATCAAATTGCTTGCCGTCCCGGCGGTGTCGGGCGCGGACCTCGACGGTGATTTGCTCTACGACGATTGGGAGAGTCTCTTCGGCGACGGCGCTTATGGCGACGGCGACGGCGATGGGTTCAGCAACCTGCAGGAGATGTTCGACGGCAGCGATCCGGACGATCCAGTCAGCCACACCAGCACCATCGCCGACCTGACCCCGCCCGCGATCAGCATCGAGATCGGAGCTGGCGGAAGCATTGTATTGGACTGGGATTGGTCGGCCGCGTACGAGAACCGCATCCGCTTCGGCGTGCGTTACACGGACGAACTTGGCGCCACTTTCACCGACGAACTGCTCCCGCCGACGGCGTTGGGTGGCGGCCAATACGAAATCACCCTGACCAATCCCGGCACCACGAAACGCTTCTACACGGTTTACATGGTGTTGAGGTAGCGCGAATACACGGCTCACGACGTCCGGCGTGGGTTATCGGTCGCATTCCGGATTGCGGTAACTGAAAACGAGGAATTACCGGCAACTTCTCTGCGTTCTTTCAGACACTTTCAGGCAGCAGGCTCCTCTGGCGAGGAACTGGATACCCTCATCAAAATTGCTCCAGGAATGCCGGCAATTGCTATGGATAGCTGGCCGCATACGCGTACCGCTTGACCTGTTGCGAAACCTTACCTCGATTCAGATTGCCCAGCGGCGATTCCCCGCTACGATTGCTGCGACAAGGCCCGAGCAAATTCAAAATTTCGTTATGCCGCGTAGCATTCCAGCACTGGTCAAGCCGGAGCTCCTAATTTGGGCAAGGGACCGGGCAGGTTTTCCTTTGGAAGAAGCGGCGGTCAAGATCGGCATCGAAACCGAACAGTTGCGCAAGTGGGAGCATGGCGAGGAGCGTCCATCGATCTCCCAACTCCGAAAACTTGGGGAAGTGTACAAACGTCCACTGGCTGTTTTTTTTCTGTCGGAGCCACCGCGCGGATTCGACCCACAGAGTGAATTCCGCCGTCTGCCGGGCGTGAGTCCTCAGACAGAATCTCCTGCCCTACGACTTGCGCTCCGCCTCGCCCTATTTCGCCGCGAGGCGGCCCGTGAGCTTTACGAACGGCTGAACGAGCCGATTCCAGAATGTCGCGCCTTTGCTCATCCGAATGAAGACGAGGAAGTTGTTGGAAAGCGCGTCCGCGAGCTCCTGGGGATCACGTGGCAAGCTCAGTTGCGCTGGACGGCCCAGCCACCGCATTACTTCGCTCTAAACGCCTGGCGATCTGCCGTAGAACGGCAGGGCGTGCTCATTTTTCAGGTCGGCGACGTCGAGTTGCGAGAGATGCGCGGCACGAGCATTCCTCACGGCCCGTTGCCGGTGATTCTCTTAAACAACGACGACGCGCCGCTGGGGCGCGTGTTCACTATTCTCCATGAATTTGTTCATATCCTCCTCACGAATGGAGGCCATCGCACAAGCGCTATGGAGGGTCGCCGGTTGCCGGAGGACCAACGGTTGGAACGAGTGAGCAATCGTTTTGCTGCCGCAGCGCTGATGCCGAAGACCGAATTCCTAGCCGAGGCTTCCAATCACCCGGCTGCGTTCGTGGGCGATGACGAAGGGCTGAAGCGACTCGCCAATCGAATCAAAGTCAGTCCCGAAGCCATCCTGCGGCGGCTCCTATCATTACACAAAGTTTCCGCGTCTGTGTATCGCCTGAAGCGGCGAGCGTGGCAGCAGCGGTCGTGGTATGTGCCGCCGCAGACAGGCGGCGGCCCGTCGATCCAGGTTCGCAGGGTGGCCGAGATTGGGCGTCCATTTGTTGCGCTTGTGTTGGAGGGGTACCAGCGGAATGCCGTGAGCAGTTCGGACGTGGCCGATTACCTCGGGGTGCAATTGAAATACGTGGATAGAATCGCGAGTGAACTGGTGCCGGGGCCAGGTGCGGCCGCTGCATAACCAATGCCCTATTGCGTGGATACAAGCGGCTGGCTGGACGGATGGCAACGGCATTATCCTGTGGACGTTTTCCCATCGCTCTGGACAAAGCTTGATTCCGTCATTATTGCAGGCGAAATCATAGCAACTGAAGAAGTGTATTTTGAGATCAAGAGGAAGTCGGATGATCTGCATGAATGGATTCAGGCCCGCAAGAAGTTGTTGGTTCCGTTGGACGAAGAGATTCAGGCACAGGCCACTTTGTTGCTTCGTGAGTTCCCGCGGCTCGTGGACACGCTACGCGGACGGGGTAAAGCAGACCCATTCGTTCTCGCAACGGCAATTAAGTGTAACGCGGTAGTCGTGACAGGAGAAATCCTGACCGGAAAAATGGACAAGCCACGAATCCCGGATGTGTGCCAGGTAAAGGATATTCGTTGCATCAATTTTTTGCAGATGATTCGCGAACTAAAGCTTACGTTCTGACATTTATGCTATTATTGCTCGTTTGATCGAGCTTACTGCAGAGGCCCTATGTTCTTGAGTCACGATGAGCGTCTCTGTGAAGCTGGAGCCCACACAACACTGACCGCGCTCTACTCCTGAAACGTGGCAGATTCAACGAAGACTACCCCAAAAACGCCGCGTGAATGGCTTTCATGGCCTGTTCCCCTTTGGCCAGGTCGATCACCACGGAAATCTTGATCTCGCTCGTGGAGATCATCTCGATGTTCACGCCTTCTTTCGCCAGCGTGTCGAACATCTTGCCGGCCACGCCCGAGTGGCTCTTCATCCCGACGCCCACGATCGATAGCTTGCCGATCTTGTCCGTCGCAATCACTTCGCCGAAGTCGATCTCCTTCTTCAAAAGATCGATCACCTTCTGGGCCTTGAGCAGGTCGGCCTTATCGACCGTGAACGAAAGGTCGGTGGCGGGCGTGCCGCTGCCATGGCTGATGTTCTGCACGATCATATCCACGTTGATCGCGGCGTCGCCGAGCGCCTTGAAGATGCGGGCCGCCACGCCTGGTTTGTCCGGCACCCGGACGAGGGTGACTTTGGCCTGGTTTTTGTCGAGGGTCACGCCGCGGATGACGATGTCCTCCATGTTTTTGGTTTCTTCTTTCACAATCGTTCCTGGGTTGTCGTTAAGGCTCGAGCGGACTTCGAAGATGACGCCGAATTTTTTCGCGAACTCGACCGATCGGGATTGCATCACTTTGGCGCCGAGGCTGGCCAGTTCGAGCATTTCGTCGTAGGAGATTTCTTCGAGCTTGCGGGCGCCCGGCACGACGCGCGGGTCTGCCGTATAGACGCCATCCACGTCGGTGTAAATCTGGCAAAGATCGGCGTTCAACGCGGCGGCCAGCGCGATGGCGGTCAAGTCCGACCCGCCGCGGCCCAGCGTGGTGATCTGGCCCTCGGGTGTCTGGCCCTGGAAGCCCGCGACAATGACGACGTTGCCGTCGTCGAGGTGCTCGTGAATCATCTTCGGCGTGATGTTTTGAATCTTCGCCTTGGTATGGACGCCATCGGTGACAATGCCGGCCTGCGCGCCGGTGAGTGAAACCGCGTTCACGTCGAGAGCGTGCAGGGCCATGGCGGTGAGCGCGATGGTGGTTTGTTCGCCGGTGGCCAGGAGCATGTCCATTTCGCGTTCGGTGGGGAGCGGCATGATTTCCCTGGCCAGCTTGATGAGGTTGTCCGTGACCCCGCTCATCGCGGAGACGACCACGACGATCTGGTCACCGCCGGCGTGGTATCTGGCGACGCGCGCCGCGACGTTTTTGATGCGCTCGGTGTTCCCCACCGAGGTTCCGCCGTATTTTTGCACTATGAGAGCCATGTCGTGGTTTCCAATAAAACCCCGCCTAAACCCGGCGGGACGGGGAGAATGCCAGAATCATGGCGGCAATCAAGGGGCAGCATGCAGCAGATAGGAACGGAACTTCTCGTAATCCGGTTCCATACGGTCGTAGTCCTCCGGCAATTCTCCGGCGGCGACCAGCGCAGGCGGAACGTCGGGCGTGAAGCCGAGGTTTTTTTCAATTTCCTCCGGGAACTTTGCCGGATGGGCGGTTTCCAGCAAAACGGCCGGAGAGCCGTCGAGCGGTTCGACGGCCAGCCAGTCCAGAAACCCCTGCCAGGCCACGGCGCCGTGGGGCTCGACGAGCAGGCGGTGTTTCGTCCACGCGTGCCGCAATGCCTCCCGCGTCCGCTCGTCCGACACGGAACTGGAGAACAGGTCGCACCGCATCGCGGCCAGGTCCGGCGCCTTGTGGATTTTGCCCGTCTCATCCATTTGGCCTCCGTACACCGCCACCAGCCGCGCCAGGTTGCTCGCGTGGCCGACGTTCATCGCGTTGGAAAGCGAATTCCGGGACGGAACGATTTTCCGATAATCACCCGTCGCGAGAAATTTCGGGAACGCGTCGTTGTCGTTCACCGATGCGATGAGTTTCCGGATCGGCAAACCCATCTGCCCGGCGACGATCGCGCCCATCATGTCGCCAAAATTGCCGCTGGGCACGGAGAAGACGACAGGCTCGCGGGCATTCGCCACGCGCGAGGCGGCATAAAAGTAATAAATACTCTGCGGCAGCAACCGGCCGATATTGATTGAGTTGGCCGACGAGAGCGAGATGTGCCCCAGCGCGGGATCGGCGAACGCGCGTTTCACCATCGCCTGGCAGTCGTCGAATTTGCCGTCCACCGCGATCGTACGGACGTTCTCGCCGAGCGTCGTCATCAGCTTGCGCTGGTGCGTGCTGACCTCGGCGAACGGAAACAGCACCAGGACCTGCACGCCGCGTACGTTGTGAAATGCGTGGGCCACCGCAGAGCCGGTGTCACCGCTCGTGGCGGTAAGAATCAGGATCTGACGGCCCGTTTCACGCAGGAAAAGGCCGAACATGCGGGCCATCATCTGGGCGGCGAAATCCTTGAACGAGGCCGTCGGCCCGCAATCCAATCGGAGACAATAAACGCGTTCCATGCCCTCGACCGGTTCCAGTGGAATTTCGAAGTTGTAAATCTCGCGGCACGCTTGCGCCAGCGCGCCCGCTTCGATCACGCCTTCCGTATAACGAGACAGGACGCGAAAGGCGACTTCGTGGTAGGGCAGCTTCCTGAACGCGGCGATTTCATCCGCCGTAAACTTCGGGAATCGCTCCGGAAAATAAAGCCCGCGATCCGGCGCCTGTCCGATGAGGAGCGCGTCGCGCAAGTTGACGGGCGGCGATTTTCCGTTGGTGCTGAGAAAGAGAAGGGGAGCCATGCCGGACGCGCTGCTAGTCAAAATTCTCGACACAGATCATGACCGGCGGCGCTTTCACGACCGTCAATCGGCCGATCTTCGCCAACGCCTTCGTGACGGCCGCGTGGCTCGCGTCGTGAATCATCAGAATCAGCGGCACGCTCTCGCCCTCGTGACCTTCCGGCTGGATGACCGAGGAGATGCCGATCTTCGATCGACCAAGGATGGCGGCGATGCGGGCGAGTGTTCCCGGCCGATCCACCACGCTGAGGCGGATGTAATAACGCGAAACCGCCTCCTCGATCGGCAGCACCGCGCCCTCGCGTTCATGCGGCACGAATGGTGGAATGCGGCTTTTGGTGCCGCATTTCAGATCGAGTGCCGCATCCGCCAGGTCGCTCAACACGGCGCTGGCCGTGGCGTCCTGGCCGGCCCCGCGACCATAGTAAAGCGTGTCACCCACAACATCGCCGCGGACATAAATCGCGTTGAACACATTGTTGACACTGGCCAGAACGTGCGTGTCAGGCACCAGCGTGGGATAGACCGAAACCTGGACCGGTGCGCAGCCGTTTGTCTTGCGCCTCGGCCCCGCGCGCGGCTCGGACTTCTTGACGATGCCCAGCAGCTTGATGGTGTAGCCGAGCTGGCCGGCAAACTGAATGTCCAGCCGGGTGATCGAGCGGATGCCTTCGATGTAGATGTGCTTGGGGTTCACCCAGAACCCGTGCGCGAGCGATGCGAGAATGCCGATCTTGTGCGCCGCATCGTGACCATCGACGTCGAGCGACGGTTCGGCCTCGGCATAACCGAGCCGCTGCGCGTCGGCGAGCACGTCGCCGAAG
>DATEKZ010000263.1:0-2109 GCA_035277185.1 Verrucomicrobiia bacterium | reverse complement strand
AAAGAGAAGTTCCACTTCACAGACTCTCAAGCATGCTGCGGGTCGCAGACCCGCGCTCCGGACCGCACCTCTGTGAGGCGCAGCAGCGTGACACACGGTGGATTGGCAACTGAGGGCAAGCGACGTTCGGAAGCTTGGTGTTTTAATAGTCATTCTGAAAACATCTCCTGCAGTTGCTTCACGTCGTGGCGGCGGGCAAACTCGGCGAAGCTCTCGCCTTGCTTCCGCTTCTCTTTGTAAACGGTCAGCGCGCGTTCGAGCAGTTTCGGCAATGCCGAAAACGGAATGCCTTTGAACACTTCCTTCGCGACCGCCTGGTCCTCGCCGTAACCGCCGCCAAACACGACGTGGTAGGCCTCCACCGATTCCCCACTCAGAGTCACGCGCGCGCCTTGCAAGCCGATGTCGCCGATGTAGTGCTGCGCGCACGAGTTCGGACAACCGGTCAGGTGAATGTTGATCGCCTGATCGAGTGGCACGCGCTTTTCCAGATAACGCGCCAGTTCCACGGCCTGCCCCTTGGTGTTCGTCGCAGCCAATTTGCAGCCGGTATTGCCGGTGCAAGCGACCAACCCGCCGGCAATTGCGCTCGCTTCGTGGTGGAAACCGATCCGAACCAGATTCCGCTTCACCGTTTCGACAAATCCGTCCGGAACATCGGGAATCAAAATGTTCTGCCACGGCGTGAGACGGAGGCGGCCGGAGCCGTAATTCTGCGCGAGATCAGCCAGCCGGCGCATCTGCTTCGGCTGCATCCGGCCAACCGGAATGACGGCGCCGATGTAGTTGCGGCCGCGCGCGACCTGTCGGTAAACGCCGATGTGCCCGTGTTTGACGGGAGGGTGGCGCGGCTCGCACTGATCCAGCGGGAACGTGACCAACGGAAAGGCAAGTTGCTTTTGTGTTTCTTCGACGAACTTCGGAATGCCCCATTTATCGAGCAGATGCTTGAGCCGCGCCTTCTTGCGGTCGGTGCGGCAACCGTTCTCGCTGAAGACGCGAATCATCGCCGCCGCGACCGCCACGCATTCGTTCGGTTTGATCAACAGGCCGGAGTCCGAGGCGAATTGCTTGTGGCCGGTGATGCCCGCCAGTTGGACGCGGAAATAGACGCCCGGGTCCGGCGTGGTGCAGGCTTCCAGCCTGCGGGTTCGGGCAGCATCCTCCTGTCCAACATTCTGTTCGCGGGGCAAGGATGCCCGGCCAACCCGCAGGCTGGAAGCCTGCGCTACCTTCACTGCTACGAATCCGATGTCATTCGTGTCGGCGAGCACACTGACGCCGCCGCCGCCGTCGAACGCGACGTTGAACTTGCGGGGCAGGCCGAAGAGGTCGCGGTGATTGAGTATGTAATGGTGCAGCGCATGCGCGAGCGGCCGCGTGTCGTAAAGTTCGGTTAAATCGAGTCCGGCCGTCGGCGACGCGGTGATGTTACGGACGTTATCGACTCCGGACCCGCGGGAGCTGAGTCCCAGTTCCTGCAGGCGGGTCAGCACCTTGATGATGTTCTTCGGCGCGATCTCGCGAATCTGGATGTTGGACCGCGTCGTGATGTCCGCGTAACCGCCGCCAAAGTCAGCGGCCATGTCAGCCAGGCCGGTGAGTTGCGCGGAGGTGAGTTCGCCCGCGGGAATGCGACAGCGCAACATCAGCGCGTTCTGGGCCGGTGCGACGTAGAACAAACCGTGGTAGCGGAAACGGAAGGTGTCTGCTTCGTCGGGAAATTTGTCCTGCTCGGCGTGGGCGAGGAGCTTGTCCCAGATGTCGAGCGGGTCCTCTTCGTATTTCCAGCGTTCCTGTTTGCAGAGGTCGGAAACCGGCGTGCCATGAAACGTTTCTTCCGCCGGCGCGGCGAGGTTCGTTCCTCCCCGGGCGGGGTCGGCCGTGAAATGGCCGTTGGACGTGGCGCCCACGTACGGAAACAAACCGCGCTGAGCGATCCCGGCCATGAAGCCGGCGAGATACTCCTTCTGCTCGGCGGTGAACGCCTCGCCTGCTGCCGCGTCGAGTGAGTCCGTGCTCATGGTCTTGCTGGGGAAGCTCCGACCCGGTCGGAGGAAAGACAGAGTTGGACCGTTCCCGGAACAGTCTTTCCCTTTACGATGACGA
>DATEKZ010000262.1:0-14149 GCA_035277185.1 Verrucomicrobiia bacterium | reverse complement strand
CCAGACGGCGCCGTGCTTGCGGACGAATCCTTCCTGCTCCAGCACTGGAAGGAATCCGATCTCCTGAAAGATGCGAGTGGTCGAGCAGACAAGCGATTCGCCCACGTGCGGACGCGGGTGAATGGCCTGGTCCAGAAGGAGATGATTGATCCCCGCTCGCGAGAGATACGCGCCGAGTGTTGAACCGGCCGGGCCGGCTCCGATGATAATCACGTCGGCGTCCCTCGGCGGTAAGCCTGCCCCCGCGGACGCGACAAGGGCAGGCCTGGAAATTTCGTCCGGCTCGTCGCCGGCTGCTGCGCGGAATCTGCCGGTGTTCGGTCCTGCGCCTGTTTCGGCATCGTTGGAGGCATTACCCGCGAAGTGGAGAAGTTCGAGGATGTCTCCACGGAGCCTGAGAAACTCGGGGCTGTTCCGCTGTCGCGGACGATCCAGCGCGACGACGATGGTTCGTTCGATCCGTCCGGGGCTGGGGGTCATGATCACGATGCGGTCGCTCATGTAGATCGCTTCGTCGATGTCATGGGTCACCAGGAGCATCGTGGTGCGACGGGCCTGCCAGAGGCGCAACACCTCATCCTGCATGCGCATGCGCGTGAACGCGTCGAGGGCGCCCAGGGGCTCGTCGAGGAGGAGGACCTTTGGATGATTGATGAGCGCCCGCGCCAGGGCAACGCGCTGGGCCATGCCGCCGGAAAGATGATGCGGGAAGGCGTTGGCGAATGCCTCGAGGCCCACGAGGCGCATGAACTCGTCCACCTCATGACCCTTTTGGTGGAGCACGCCGCGTGCGATGAGTCCGGCTCGAATGTTGCGACGGACAGTCAACCAGGGAAAAAGATTGGGATCCTGAAAAACCAAACCGCGTTCGGCGCTTGGATCGGTGATCGGCTCGGTGCCCACCCAAAGCTCGCCCGAGTCAGGAGAGTCAAGCCCGGCGATGAGTCGAAGGAGGGTGGACTTGCCGCATCCGCTCGGCCCCACGAGAGAAACGAGTTCTCCGGCCGAAATGGACAGCGACACGCCATCGAGCGCGTGCGTGCGTCTGGCAGGGTCGTCGGACGTGGGGAAATGCTTGCTCACACCCACAATGCGGAGCGAAGAACCTTCCGTGAGCGTGGCGGCGGCTACCACTTGATCGTTCCTTTCTGCCAGACGAGCACACGGTCGCGCAGTTTGAAGAGCAGCGTCATGATCGTGGAGAAGAACGCGGCCATGATGACGAGCGCCGCAAAGACTTTCGCGTATTCCGCCCAGTTTCGCGCCCAGCCCAAATACCAGCCCAGGCCGGACCTCACACCGACGGTTTCAGCTGCGATCAGGGTGAGGAACGACGCGCCCAGGCCCATAAACAAACCGATGAAGATATTTGGCATCGCGGCAGGAACCGCCACCCGAAAAATCAGAAACGCCGGTGTCGCGCCGAGCGTGCGCGCGACGTCGAGGTATGAGGCGCGCGTGTTTGCAATGCCGGACATCGTGAGCATCGTCACGGGGAACCACACCGCCAGCGCAATCAAACCGACGGCGGAGAAAATCGCCTTGGGCGAAATCACCATCGCCAGCGGAATCCACGCCGTTGCCGGAATCGGACCAATGACTTTGAGCAACGGCATTCCCCAGTAGCGCGCCTGCTTGAACCACCCGATGCAGATGCCGGTGATAATGCCAGTCAGCGCGCCGAGCACGTAGCCGCCCAATAACAGCAGCAACGAGTGCCACGTGCTGTCGAAAAGCATTTCCCAGTCGAGGATCAGATTGCGCAGGACGCTGGCGGGACTGGGAAAGTACGGCAGCGGCAACAGCCGGAAGCCCGACGTGAAGAGTTCCCACACGCAGAGCAGGCCCAGCGCCCCCGCGATGATGGGGCACATGTGCGCCATCCAGCGCCGCAGGACGGGCGAGTAGATTTGCACGACGCTCATCAACAGCGACAGGCCGAGAATGCTGCCCAGAAAAACCAGATAGGAGGTCGTGTCCGGTTCCGGGTCGTTCCTTCGAACGGCGAGGTGAAGCGCGATTCCAATCGTCGCCGCGAGCGGAAGCGCGAGCCGCGTTCGGAGGCCCAGCTTCGACGCAGACGCAGCGGCGCCATCGGCCATACACGCCGCCTTCTCCATCGGAGCGGGGATTTCTACAGGTTCTTTGACTGGCATCAGCGCAGTGTTGACAGCCTCGGTTCGATAAGGCAAGGAGCGCAGATCACGTCCTTCGGATCGAGTTTCGCGTACATTGCCAGCAGCCATTTGCGCGTAACCTGGGCCCCTGCTACTTTTTCGACCGGCAACGTCTCGATCCACTCGTCCGAAACGCCGTCCAGTTTCACAAAAGCCTTGTCGGCCAACTGCGCCACGTCCGTGGTGCGTTTCAACATGCCGGCACGTTTCATTTCTTCCGCGGCGAGGCGCACCGCTGTTTGCGCGCCGGAGACACTCGGCACATAGCGCAGGTGAGAAATCGAAACTGCGTTTTGGTCCACGGTCGAAGCGAGATACTTGCCCTTCACGGAAAGTTCGGCGGCGGCTCTGGGATTTGTCTCGACCCACTTGGCGGCTTTCAACATTGCGCGGGTCGCGGCGGCGGATGCCTTGGGATTTCGCTTGAGAAATTTTCCATTCACGACGACGGCGCAACAGTATTCGTCCGCATAAGGCATATCGGCCGCCTGATCGGCGATGTTGCGCACCTTGCCTTGCGCGACCAGCATGCTGCCGATCGGCTCGGAATTGGCGACCGCATCGACTTCGCCCTTGTCGAGCGCGAGTCCGAGTTCTCCGGCGGGAAAGACGAGCCAGGTAATTTCCTTGCTCGGATCGATTCCGTTCGCGCCCAGCACGCGATTGGCAAAGATGAACGGCGGTGTTCCCATTCCCGGCACGCCGATGCGCTTGCCGCGAAGATCGTTCACGCTGCGCACCTTGCCGTTCACCGCCGCCTGCACGCGCAAACAGCCGCGATGGATGCCGCCCGTGAATTTCACGTCCAGTCCCTGTTCCAGCGGCTTGAGGAAATACATGACGAGATGATGCGTCACGTCGTAACCGCCGAGCGCCAACACGTCCTTGTAATTCTCCCAGTCGCACTTCACGAGCGAGACGTCGAGACCTTCCTCCTTGAAAAACCCCTTCTCGACGGCGGTGAAAATCGGCGCTTCACACGTGAGACCGATGTAACCGACCCGGATTTTGTTTGGGTCGGCCTGGTCCGAACTCTTGCTGCAGCCGGATAAGAGTGCGGCGATCAACGCTATCGATGGGAGCAGACTGCCAGCGACCGTATTTTGTGTCTCTCGCATAATGCGTGGTTTCTGCTTGTTCAGGAACAATTACCGGGAGTTTCGCGCCATCCGCGCCGAAGGTCGAGAAAAGTTCTCGCTCGACCGTAACGATGCAGTTAGAGGACTGGCCGCGCTCACTCTCTCCCTCTCCCCCGGGAACGAACACGGCCCGAGGAGGGTTCTTCGCCGCCGCATGTGGAAGAACTATCTGAACGCCTTCGATTTGTCACCCAGAAAGTATGCATACGTATTATCCGGGCGCCTGTCGTGGAAAGGTTCCTCACTCTCCCTTGAGGATCGACCGATCATTCGGGTGAGTAACGGAACCGAAGCTCCGACTTTCGTCGAGCACTCGTTCGGGCGACTCCGTCCAGTTGTTGCGGGCCAAATTTTCCGGCCAGGGCAATTCTCAGTGTCATCTCCTGGCTTTCGGCCAACGGCTGGCGGGTCGAATCTATGGGGAAGGTCCCGGCAAAGTTGGCCGTCAGCTCGTTCTGAAGGATCTTCATCCCGGGCTGGAGATTGCCCGGCGACGCTTGCAATCGCAACTCCGCCGAAAGATTCAGACAGTCGATGCCATCGACTTTGGCCAGTCCGAGCAATCGAGTGGAGCCTTTGACTGCACTCAGGGTGAAACCGGGCATTTTCTTCTCCAGGTCACGCCGGGCCACGTCGCCATTGATCGGCCACGTGCCGCCCACCTTCTGGCGGGTTGTAGTTCCAAAGATCTCGTCGTCGTCCGCTCCGCCATGATGGACCGAGATGACAAGATCCAGGACTTTGCTCTGCGCCTGGGGCACGGGGCTCCCGTCTTTGGTGGAGAACACAGTCTTGCCCCCCTGACTTGACGCCACGATAACGGTTCCTTTGGGGAACAATTCCTCCTTTTCCTGGCCGGAGGTCTTAAGACATTTTTGCAGAGCGAACGCGGCTTTCGTCATGTGACCTTTGGAGTCCACCTCAAGAACTTCCGATTGCGCTGCGAACTCCAGATCAAAAGCGTTTTCGGTCCGATTGGTCCTGCCCGAGACGACGAGGATTCTTTCCTCGCGTTCCGTCCCGTGCCCCGTGACGTGAAACTTCATACCCACAGTTTTCGGGCGCGACAGCTTGATGACATGGTCCTGGGCAACCGTGGTGCCAGTGAAAGCAAGAACCACGATTGCACTGATGGTGCCGAGGCGGGATTTCATAGGGGCGATTCTTGCGGGCCGGAAAGCTTGCTTTGCAGTGCCGCGACGATGGTGTTCACACTCTGGAGGACTTCTTTGGCCGCCGCGGGATCGGGAATCTTCAGGCCGAAATGCTTGTCGAGAGCGACAACCAGTTGGAGGGCGTCCACCGAATCGAGCCCAAGGCTGCCCGGGCCGAACAACGGCTGATCGTCTTTGATCTCCGCCGCCGTAACTTGCAGCATCAGGTTCTCGACCATCAGGTTTTTGATCCTTTCCCGGAGCGCGTTTACGTCGTCCATATGCAACTAAAGAATCCCGCCATCCACTTTCAACACCGAGCCTGTGATGTAGCTGGCTTCCGGACAAGCCAGAAATCGGACCACCGCCGCGATTTCCTCAGGTCGGCCAAAGCGGCGCATCGGCACGCGGGTTTGGGCAGCCTTGCGCTCCTCGCCATTCATCGCCGCAAGGGCTTCGGTTTCGACGTAGCCCGGACAGACCGCGTTGACTGTGATGCCGATGCGGGCGACTTCCTTGGCCAGCGATTGAGTGAGCGCGATCACGCCGGCTTTGGCCGCGGCGTAATTGGCCTGGCCGGCGGGTGCCAGCAACGCGCTCAGCGACGCAATGTTCACGATCCTCCCGCCGCGTTGGGCGATCATGGCTGGCAGCACCGCCTGGCACCCATGAAAAATCGCGCTCAGGTTCGTCTCGATCACGTCCTGCCAGGCGGCCGCGGAAAGGTTCGCCAGCAGACCGTCCTGGTGTTTGCCCGCGTTGTTCACGAGCACATCCAATTGTTTGTGCGCCGCGTCAATCAGCGCGACGGCCTCTTTCCAGGAAGAGGGTTGTGTGACGTCCAGTTCGACTAAACGGCAGCGCCCCTGGAACTCCTTCAACAACATTTCGACACCATCGCGCCGCGAGTGAATGCCAAGGCAGACAAAGTTGTCCGGCGATTCCTGAAGAAAGGCCCGGGCGATAGCCTGACCCAACCCGCCATTCGCGCCGGTCACGAGAATGACACGAGAACTCATGGTTGGATCCTTGTGAAATGAGCGCCTATGCACTGCTCGTTACAGCCAACGACACTGACATTTGCGGCGGCAAACCGCTCCTGCCGCAGAGCGTCGATGGCAGCCACGCATTGCCACGCCGATCCGGCCGCCAGCCCTTCGCCCAGGAGGATCTTCGGCGACAGACGCGCGCCGGTCCAATCGTTCCAGGCCGCGAGTTCCGCTGCGTCCGCATTGGAAAGGCCTTGCGTGCCGTCGCACAGCACGTGCTCGCGGTCGTCCGCGGGCAATTCAGCGCGCATTGCGCAGGCCGCCCGTTTACGACCGGCAGTTGCAACAAAAGGCCTGGGTGAGGTGATGGAATGGATCTGCGCGCCCGCCGTCCCCGACGGATGACGTTTCAAATAGAGCGCGCCCGCGCCTTCGCTGAGCACAATCTTTCGCGCAAAGAGGCGGTACGCGTCGGCGGTGAGCCAATCGATCTCCTCGGCGCCAATGACGAGACATCCATCAACGCGCTCGCGAAATATCCAGTCGGCCGCAAGTGCAAGCCCTTGAAGAAACGTCCCCGGATCGCCGACCAGCGTGTAGTTGATGGCGGTCGTCCCGAGTACCGCGGCAAGGTGACTGGCGGGGGCATTGAACACCGTCTCCGGAAACACGAGCGGGCTGGCAGTGGCAGGGTCTTTCAACGTTTCGTCGTAAAAGCGCCGGGAATAGTTCACGCAGCCCGTCATGACACAGAGCACGATGCCCAGCCGCAACGCACCGCTGCCGACGTTCGCAGCGTCGTCTCCCAGGGCCTCAAGCGCGGCGGCAACGGCGTATTGCGTAATCGGGCTGGTTCGACGCAACCGGGCATGGGCCATGAATGGGGAACGCGCGGTCGGAGGCGGCACGGTCCGGACGCGAAGCGGATGATTCCAGCCGGGCCGGGCCAGCTCTTTTGTGGGGAGCGGCCCGTCTTTGCAAAGGGCATCGCGCAAGGCGTTGACGCCCCAGCCCGCCGGCGACACCGCGCCGACGCCATGGATGAAGACTTTCATTCCCACCTCCGCAGGAGCAGGCTGGCGTTCGCACCGCCGAAGCCGAACGAGTTGGTCAGCGCGTAATTGAGTTTTGCTTCGGTCGGTTTCTGCACCACCGGAAACGCACAAGCGGGGTCGGCCTGTTCAAGCGTCGAGGTCGGCGGCAGCCATTGTTCCCGCAAGGCCATAAGGCATACGACGGTTTCGACCGTGCCGGCGGCTCCGAGCAAATGGCCGATGCTCGATTTGGTCGAACTCACTGGAATCCCGCTGGCGTTGTCGCCCGCCCAGCGATTGATGGCTGCGGCCTCGGCGCTGTCGTTCAACGGCGTACCGGTGCCGTGGGCATTGATGTAACCGACTTGCTCAGGGGTGACCCGGGCGCACTCACACGCCGCTGACATCGACATGAACGCGGCGTCGCCTTTCGGATGGGGCTGCGTGAGATGATGGCCATCGGTGGCGGCGCCGTAGCCAACGATCTCGCCAAGAATCTGCGCGCCACGGCGCCGGGCGTATTCGAGCGTCTCCAGTGTCAGCACGGCGGCCCCTTCGCCGATGGCAAGGCCATCGCGGTTGACATCGAAGGGGCGACACCGCGTCGGCGACAACGCCTGCAGGGAATCGAAACCTGCGAACACGAGATGGCTGAGGGCGTCGTAGCCGCCGGTGAGCGCGCGCTGGGTATGACCGGCGCGAATCAATTCCCACGCATGACCGATGGCATTCGCGCCCGAAGCGCACGCGTTGGCGATGATGGTGATGGGACCACTGAAACCGAATGCCTCCTGCAGGTCCAACGCCTGCCTTTGCGCCTGGTAATGGACCACGCGGGCAGGCTGATTCCTTTGCGAGCGAGGGTGGGTGATGGCATTGCGATAGTAAGCTTCGCCGAGATTCATCCCGCCACTGGTCGTGCCGAGCACCACCGGAAGATTCTCGGCCGGTTCCCAACCTGATTGCAACCAGGCTTCATGCGCCGCGAGCAAAAGCATTCTTGAAGCGCGATCGAGGCGCCGGAAATGGCGTGAACTCAATCGCGTCTTCGGCAGAGTTTCCGGCAACTCGACTTCGCCGGCGACCTTTACGCGTTGGCGCGCGGCGTCGAATACGGTCACGGGACGGATGGCGACGCGCCCGGCGCGAAACCCCTCCGCGTTGGCCTTCCAACCCGGTCCGAGCGCGGTGATGACGCCGGCGCCGGTCACCACGACACGAGGCGGAGGAGCGGGAGTTTTGGGGGGCGGAAACAGCACGATACGGTTTCGTTACTGGCCCGCACCCTAATGAACCTGGAGGGTCCAAGTCAAACCCTGCGGGCCCAGAGCCGCTGGCAGGCGAAAAGTCATTCAGTTAGAGGACTGGGCTCGCCCTCACCCCAGCCCAAGGAGTTTCTGTCTTTCGCCAAGACTTCGTCCTCAGCCCCAAGAGAGGGAACTCCCTTCGGCCACGCTGGGACGAATCACGGGATGGGGAGGAGGCGAGGCGATCGAGAGCTTCTCCCTCTCCCCGGGGGAGAGGGCCGGGGTGAGGGCGAGCGTTGTATCTGACTGGATGCTCGGCTTAGCACGGCATTCGTTTGGAGAGCTGATTGCATTTGTCATGGCCTCCCGTCTATCGGTGCCGGTTTTCAGGGTTGTCAGTGCCGCACCCGCCGCCTAGATTGCCCGCATGAAAATGAAAACACGACTCGGAGCATGGCTGGGCGCGCTGGTAATGTCTGGTGCATTGGCGCAGGGAGCGAAGGCGGCGGAAACGACCGCATTTGAGTTGGCCAAGGAGGGCAATCGCTACGTCAGCGACGAGGCCAAGGACAAGATTGTGCAGATCCGTTCCGACAAGTCCGTCAATTCCATGGTCCCGATCATCTGGTATGTCGTCTATTTTGATCAGGACGCCAAGTTCAGGGCCACGGAAGTCAAGTTTGGCGCGGGCAAAAAGCTGGAGGTCACCCGACCCATGCGAATGTTCGAACGCGTCAGCCGTGACTACAAGCCGCTCGAAACGAAGGATCTGAAAATCGATTCCGACAAGGCGCTGGACATCGCCACCAAAGACCCGTTGCTCGACAAGTTGACGCTCAAGGCCTCTCAGATGTGGCTGGATCGCGGTGACGAGGGACCGACGTGGCGCGTCCGGTTGTGGGCGGCCAAACTGAAGAATCCCAACTCCCAGGCGGACATCGGCCAGATTTTCATCTCGGCGGAAGACGGCAAGGTGTTGCGTCGCGATCTTAAGATAAACCGCGTTGACTGACGTTTCCTGGAACGTGAACGCCTCGTCGCAAAGGCCCTCGGATTACGACGTGGTCGTCGTGGGCGGGGCGTTGTCCGGGGCGGCCACGGCGATTCTGCTGCTGCGGGAGCAGCCGAAGCTCCGGATGCTCATCGTCGAGAAGTCAACCGCGTTTACGCGACGCGTCGGCGAAGCGACGGTCGAAGTCAGCGGATATTTCCTGAGCCGGGTATTGGGGTTGACGCAGCATTTGAACGAAGCGCATCTCGTGAAACAAGGGATGCGCTTCTGGTTTTTCAACGAACAAACGAAGGGGCTGGACGATTGCAGCGAGATCGGCGGACGTTATCTGGCGCGCGTACCGGGCTACCAGGTGGATCGCGCGGTCCTCGATGAGGAAGTCCTTCGACGCGCCTGTGCGCTCGGCGCGGAGCTCTGGCGGCCGGTGAGCGTGGGCAAAGTGCACCTGAATGCGGGCGGTTTGCAGACCGTGGATGTGCGCCGTGGAGAGCAGACAGTGCAGGTCCGAGCGCGCTGGGTCGTGGACGCTTCCGGCGTGGCAGCGCTGCTCGCGCGGCAGGAGGGCTGGTGGCGCCCGAACACGGCGCACCCCACAACGTCGGTCTGGTCGCGATGGACCGGGGTCAAGGACTGGGACGGATTGGAACTCGCCGAAAGATTTCCCGAGTGGTCGATGGCGTGTCACGGCATTCGCGCCACGGCTACCAACCACTTCATGGGGGACGGGTGGTGGGCCTGGTGCATTCCGTTGAAGGGCGGCGATGTCAGTGTCGGCGTGGTGTTCGATCAACGGCACGTCCAGTGGCCCGAAGGCGGTTCCCTGGGCGACCGGCTGAAGGGCTTTCTGTCGCAGCATCCCGTCGCGCGGGAGATTCTTGCGGATGCGGCCTGGCGCGAGGGCGACGTTCACTGGCGCAAGAACCTGCCGTACTTCAGCACGACATTCGCGGGCGATGGCTTCGCGCTCGTGGGCGACGCGGGCGCGTTCATGGACCCGTTTTACAGTCCGGGGATGGATTGGATTTCGTTTTCGGCCTCTTCGACGGCGCAGTTGATTTTCGCGCAAAAACGGGGTGAGGAAATGGCAGGCCGGGTCGCCAGACACAACCGGGATTTCAGCCGAAGTTACGAGCGCTGGTTTACGGCGCTGTACCGGGACAAGTACGAATACATGGGCCAGTACGATCTGATGCGTCTCGCCTTTCTGCTGGACCTCGGCTTGTACTATTTGGGCGTCGCCTCACAGCCGTTCATGCGCGGCCGTTCGGCCTTGTGCGAGCCGGTGTTCGCGACCCGGTTGTCGGTTCCGTTTTTCCACTTGATGCGAACGTACAACCGCCGTTTTGCCCGGATGGCTCGGGTCCGTCGCGCGCGTGGACGCTCCTGTCCGCAAAACGCGGGGCGCCGTTTCATGTTCAAGGGCTACACGTTCGCGCGCTCCAGTGTTGTGCCGGTTTTTCAGGCTTTGGCGGGCTGGCTCTGGCTGGAACTGAGGGAAGGGTGGCGGAGCTGGCTTTCGCGCACCCGCGAGGCCGGACAGCCCGACGGAGATTTCATTCCCATGCCGGGGGTAACGCGACATCGCAATGCCTCTTGACGTTCAGAACGCTTCGTCGGAGCTGGCGCCCCATCGTCCGCTGACTGAATTCTATGAAGCGCCTGCGGAACGCGCGCATTTCGTTGGCGACCTGTTCGACCGCGCCGCGCCGGATTACAACTGGCTGAGCGGGGCGCTGTCGTTCTGGACGGACCGGCAATACCGAAAACACGCGCTCCGAAAAGCCGGGTTGCAACCGGGGATGAGAGTCTTGGACGTGGCTTCGGGAACGGGTTTGGTGGCGCAAGGCGCGCTCGACCTCGGAGTTCCGCCCCGCGATCTGGTCGGGTTGGATCCCAGCCGGGGCATGCTGCAGGAGAATCGCAAGGAACGCTCGGTTTCACTCATTCAAGGTTTTGGCGAGAGACTGCCGTTTTGCGCCGCGGCATTTGACTTTATCAGCATGGGCTACGCGCTCAGGCACGTTGAGGACCTCGGAAAATTATTCCGCGAGTTTTATCGCGTGCTGCGGGCCGGGGGGAGGATCCTGATTCTGGAAATCACCCGGCCTTCATCGCGGCCGGGATTCGCGTTGATGCGTTTTTACATGCAGAAACTGGTGCCCTTCCTGACGCGGCTCAGCCGGCGCCATGACGAAGCGGCGCGCCTGGTGGAGTACTACTGGGCGACGATCGCGGAGTGCGTTCTGCCGGAGGTGATTCTCGGCGCCTTGAAGAAGGCCGGATTCAGCGACGTCGCGCGAAAGACCACGGGGAATATTCTGAGCGAGTACGTCGGAACGAAGAGTTGACGGTCTATACCGCTGCAGCCTCAACGGCGCGTGACCGTGACAGGGGCCGGTCGAGTTCTCTCTGCTGATAGAAGCCGGCCAGACTTTGCTCCGACTTGAGCAATCCTTCGGCGTGGATGGCCGAAAGAATCCGTTCTTCCGTCATGATGAAGCGGTCGCGTTTGTAGAGCAGATAATCGCCGCGCAATTCGGACGGAGTCAGGTTGATGGTGACGAGGTTGGCGCCGGTGCGCAAACCGCGGCGATACCCGCAGCCGGGTTCGGCCAGGTTCAGCGCGCTGACGGCCGGAATGACCCAGTCCGGCCGCATCAATCGCAGCGCGGCCATGCAGTTCAACGTCAGATCGATATCCGCGGTCGCCGCGCCCGAGAGTGGAGTCTCGTCGCCGGGGATAAACGGACTGACACTGCATCCGTCCAGCGGCAATTCGCGGGCGAGAGCGAAGTTCGCCAGCAGGCCGGCGTCGGTCTGGTCCGGAAGACCCGCGATAAATCCGGAGCTGACGTTCCATCCGCCGTGGGCGAGCAGGCGGATGTGTTCGACGCGTTCGCGGAAGGTGCCGGGCGCCTGCATGCGCGCGTAAAGGCGAGGATCCGCGATTTCGAACTTGATGATATAGATGGAGGCGCCTGCGGAACGCAGTTCCCGGTAGAGCGATTTGTTCAACGTTCCGAGGCAGACGCTCACGCCGAGCGGAGTCTCGCGACGAAGCAGCTCGATCAGCGGAAGAACCAGTTCGCGAACGACGACCGGATCTTCGCCGGTCTGAATGTTCAGGTCCGTGATGCTCTCGGGGCGATGCTGGATGAGCAATTCGGCCAGCTGATTGAACTGCGCGCGGAAACGCGAGAGTTGGCGGTTGTCACGCCGCATGCCGCAGTAGGAACAATTCTCCCGACAGTAGTTTGAGACCTCAACCACGCCCCGCAGAAACACCTGCCGGCCGAACCGTCTTGTCCGTATCTCCGCGGCGCGCTCGTGAAAAGCGGATTGTTGGTTGCCGCGCGCCCCCAGAATCTCGCTCGTTGGGAAGAAAGACTGGTCTGTCACCGCGGCAAGTAAAGGCGGGGAGGCAGGGGAGCGCAAACCTATTTTTGGCGGGAAATGGCTTGCAGGTTGCAAGAACCCGTCCGTTTGCGGTTGTCGTTGATTCAAAAAAGCTTGGCGCTGGCGGCGGTTTCCCTAGCGTCTCAGCGTGAACTGGCCTTCAGCCTGCGCGGTGGTGATCCCTTGTCTCGACGAGGCAGCGACCATCGGATCGATCGTGCGGGAAGTGCGCGCCTTGCTTCCCACCGTGATTGTGCCGGACGACGGCTCGACGGATGCGACCGCGTCGCTTGCGGCGGAGGCGGGAGCGGAGGTCATTCGACACGAGAAACGCTGCGGCAAAGGCACGGCCCTGGCCGCCGGCTGGCAACGCGCGCGGGAACGCGGTTTTAATTGGGCGCTTTCGCTGGATGGCGATGGCCAACACGCGCCGGCGGACATCCCGGCATTTCTGAAATGCGCCGAGAAGACATCGGCGAAACTGGTGGTCGGCAATCGCATGATGAATCCCGCGGCGATGCCCTGGTTGAGACGGCAGGTCAATCAGTGGATGAGCCGGCGCATTTCGCGAATGACCGGACAGGAACTTCCAGACACGCAGTGCGGCTTTCGCCTGATGCACCTGGGGACCTGGGCGCAGGTGCATTTGGAGGCCGACCATTTTGAGATCGAGTCCGAGTTGCTGAGCAAGTTCATCGCGGCCGGGCACCGCGTGGAGTTCGTGCCGATCCAGGTCATTTATCGAAACGAGCGGAGCAAGATCCGGCCGATGCGCGACACGCGCCGGTGGTTTCGCTGGTGGTGGCAGGCGCGCGGCTGGCATAAGACGCGTGTGTGAAGACAGCAGATATCTTTCAGCCTGCACCATAACTAACGGCATCTCGCGCAACTGACTTGTTGACCGTCGGCATAGAGGGCGCGGCTTACTTTATTGCCGCCCTGCACGCGAGCGCGTTGCGTTTCCCCTCACCCTTGCCCGGGGAGTTTCTATCTTCGCCGAGACTTCGTCCGCAGCCCAAGGAGAGGGAACAGCCGAAGCGGCGTTCGAGAACCCAGGACGTTCGCCAGCAGAAGGCCGGGCGGCGCGCTTGCTCTCCCCAAGGGACAGGGCGGGGTGAGGGGGAAGGAACCGGCCGGATATCCGCGCGGCTGCAAGATTTTTGCGCCCCGGCATAGAGAGGCTTCAGAATCTGCTTGCGCCGCGTGACGCCTCCCAAAATGCTCACAGCGCTATGTCGGCAATCACAGTTCCCGTGTCGGAAAGCCACCGCCCCAAACGCAGTCTCGTTGTTCGCGTCGCGTCGATCATCCTTTTGGCGTTCGCCATCGGCTGGACGTTGAATCGGATTTCGCTGCGATTGGACCGCAGCCAGAGGCAGGCGGGTTTCGCCCGCGGCTTGATGCAGGGCGCGATGATGCCCGCGGCGATGCCGAACCTGATCGTCGGCCATGACGTTGCCATCTACTCGGCCAACAACAATGGCGTGCTCTACAAGCTGGGTTACACCATGGGCGTCAACGCGTGCGGCGCCTTGTTCTTCGGCGCGTTCTACTGGCGGGTCAACCGCTGGCGAAAAGGGCGATGAGCGCAAAGACGGTTCTCATCACCGGCGTCTCGCGCGGCCTGGGACGCGCCATGGCGGAAGAGTTCATTCGGGGCGGACATACCGTCCTCGGCTGCGGCCGGTCGGCCAGAGCGATCGAGGATTTGCGCAAAATTGCCGGCAAACCGCACAGCTTCGACGTTGTCGATGTGGCGTCCGACGGGTCGGTGAAGGCCTGGGTCGCGCGGCTCTTGAAATCGCACGCTCCGCCGGACTTGCTCCTGAACAACGCCGCGCTCATCAACAAAAACATGCCTCTCTGGAAAGTGCCGGCTGACGAGTTTGATCGGGTAATGGATGTGAACATCAAAGGCGTGGCCAATGTGATCCGGCATTTCGTTCCCGCGATGATCGAAAAAGGCAGGGGAGTGATCGTGAACTTCAGTTCCGGGTGGGG
>DATEKZ010000261.1:0-4260 GCA_035277185.1 Verrucomicrobiia bacterium | reverse complement strand
GGTCGCTCCCTCTCCCCAAGGGAGAGGGAGGGGTGAGGGGGAAGCAGGTGGCCGAATATCCGCGCGGCTGCAAGATTTTGAGATGCGCCCAGAAAATCTCCGCTCGCGGCCCGTCGCGCCACCGATCGCTCAGCGCCTCGCCAGATCCAGGCAAATCAGCCGGTCCTCGCTGCGAAGGTAAAGGCGCCGGCGCGACAACACGGGCGCCGTCCAGCAGGGATAATGGAGCTGAGGCGCCTGCCAGCGCGACAGTTCCTCCGGCTTGTTCGGGTTGACCTTGAACAAACCCAACAAGCCGCCTTCGCCCAGCACAATCAGTTTGCCATCCGCCAGGATCGCCGAGCCGCGTCCATAGACCGGCGGTTGCGTCATGCTGTGAGGCGCCCACCTCTCGTCCCGTTCCCACATCAGTTTGCCGGTCTTCAGCTCGACACATCGGAATCGGGCGTCCGGCTCGTTACGGCCGCTGAACGCATAAAGATAACCCTCGTGGTAGATCGGCGTCGTCCAATGAATTTCCAACACTGTGCTCCGCCACACTTCGTCAAAACTACGGTTGTCCGGTTTCACCTTGAGCAGCGCCGCACCGACCTTGTAGTACGCAGTGGTAATGAGGACGAGATCATCGACGACGACGGGATTGGCGGCATTGACGGATTCCTCAACTTGCGCGCGGAACCAGCGGCTGAAATTCACCGCGCCGTTCGTCGGGTTGAGCGACACAAGTCCCTGGCGCATGAGGCAGAAGATTTGGCGCTGACCGTTTACCGTGGCCGCGACCGGC
The DNA here is from genome assembly GCA_035277185.1 of Verrucomicrobiia bacterium. Classification (GTDB taxonomy): domain Bacteria; phylum Verrucomicrobiota; class Verrucomicrobiia; order Limisphaerales; family AV2; genus DATEKZ01. The sequence continues at coordinate 3,476 of DATEKZ010000261.1, read as the reverse complement.
GTCGCATAGCTGGCCTGCTTGTCCCACTTCTTCCAAACCACTGTGCGGTCGCCCGGCCAGCCGAGCATCGGCTGGCCCTCCCAGTTTTTTTCGCCGACGCTCTCCCAGACGGTCTTTCCGGTCTTCGCATCGAACGCCACAACCCCTGAGTTGAGTTGTCCTCCCACCATGACGATCAAGACATCGCCTTCCAGGATGGGTGTACTGCCAACGCCAAAGAACGCGGGTGGAACTTCCCAATCTTTGGCGGTATCGCGCTCCCAAAGGGGCTTGCCTGTCAGCAACTCCAGGCAAAGCAGCTTGCCCTCGGCACCGAACGTGTAACAGCGCTCGGAAGTGAGCAGGGGAGTGCAGCGCGGGCCGTTGTTGTAGCCGTAGGGGTCCTGATAACTTGTAGGATAACCATAACGCCAGAGTGATTTGCCGCCGGCCGCCTCGAAACACTCGACGATCTCCTCCTTGCCAAGGCGATGATGGAGCACGAGACGGTCGCCGCGTGCCGATGGCGCGCTGTAGCCCGTGCCGATGGCCTTCTCCCACACAAGAGGCGGCCCGTTGGTCGGCCATTTGTCCAGCAATTCCGTCTCTCCGGAGACGCCGGTTGCGCGCGGGCCGAGAAACTGCGGCCAATCCTCCAGTCGCGGATCACCGGACGCGCCGTTGGCAACCATCAACAGGCTGAAAACGACGATCGCAAGCCGCTCTTCTGTGCTCATAGCTTGAGAAAACATTTCAACTCAATTTCGTTCGCGGAGATCGACGCACACGAGTTGATCCTTGCTGCGCGCATAAAAGAAGCCATTGGCGAGGGCAGGGTGGGCGCGCACCTGAAAGGAAAGGATTTGTGCGCGAGCCGTGGGTTTGAAACCGGCGGGCGTCGCCGGCGCGCGGACGAGTTCTCCCTTCTCGGTGAGGATCAGGAGATCGCTGTTCGCCAGCATCAGAGTCCCCGCGCCCAATCCGTCCTGGCTCCATCGCACCTTGCCTGTTCGCAACTCGACGCAGCGCAGAAGGCATCCCTGCTCCTGACGCCCGTCGAAGCCGTAGAGGAAACCGTCCCGATAGACCGACGTCGCGTAATGATTCGAAAGGACGTCGTCGGCTGCCCATAACTTTTCCACCCCATCGGCTTTGACCCGAAGAAGCGCCGCTCCCAGGCCGTAGCTGGCGGAAATGAAGATCGAGTCGTCGATAATCAACGGGGTTGCCGCGGTGACGGACGCCTGCATGGGAGGTCGGAATGGAAATTGGAATTGAATCCGTCCATTTGCCGGGTCGAGAGCAACCAACTCGCTGCGCGTGAGTACCACGGCTGAGCGCTTGCCGCCGATTGTGGCGGCGATGGGCGAAGAGCAGCTTGCTTCGTCATCGGTGGCTTTCCAGATCACTTTGCCGGTCGCACGATCAAACGCCACGATGCCGGCGCCATTGCGCCCGCCGACGTTGATGATGACGGCGTTTCCTTCAACCAAAGGCGAGCAGGCCATGCCGAAAAATCCCTTGTCGGCCTGAAATCCGTTCTTCGCGTCCACACTCCAGACTTTCTTGCCGGTTGCCAGTTCCCGGCATTGCAACGCGCCTTCTGCGCCGACCGTAAAAACATGCGGGCCGGCGATCGTCGGTGTGGCGCGCGGCCCCTCGTCAAATCCGAAGTCGTCCCGGTAAGTGGCCGGGTAATCGATACTCCACACGCGCTCACCCCTTTGGGCGTCGAAGCAATCCACAACCTCCTTGTCGGCCTGGCGGTGGAACAGAATCAGTTTGCCCGCGGAAATCACCGGCCCGCTGAAGCCCTGGCCGACGGCCTTGCGCCAGGCGACAGTCGGTCCCTCTTTCGGCCACGCATCGGTCAGGTCCGGTTCGGCATAGACCCCGTCGCGGGTCGGACCAAGGAACTGCGGCCAGTCCGCGGACTGCGCGGCGCCGCTGAGGGCCAGTAACACGGCGAGAACGGTTGGGCACAGCGGTTCCCGTGACAGGGGAGTCATTCGATGATCCTCAAATAGCGCGCCATCCAGTATGGCAACAGAAACTCGTCGCCCGCCAGTTCGACGTGGCCGCCGCTCCCGCCGTCGAGGACGAAGGGATTACCGTTCCAGCGCATGATGGGGCGTTCGTTCGGGGGGAGCAGTTCCGCCGATTGTTGGTGGCGAAAATTATCCGGCAGGCGGGTGAGATCCTGCCGGTGCGAATTGGCGACGGCCCAATCGGACAGGTCCAACGGGAACTTCCGCAGTGTCCAAAGAGCGCCGGTGACATCGAAATCTTTGGGCTGCGTGATGGAACAGACGAAATTCCAGAGCGGACAGCGTTCGATCTTCTCAATCTCCCAGTGGTCCCGGATGGTGGCGGAGTACTGGGCGCGCAGTTCGTCGGTCAACGCGTAGCGGTGCAGCACCCAGTAGGTGACGAACGCCAGCAGATCGTCCGAATGGTTCCATCGGATGCCCATGTCGTTTCCTTGATAAATGAAACCGGGAGTCAGCTTGATGTTCCGCATGCCGATCAGGATGTTGTCGAGGTAGCCAAAATTATAGAGCAGATCGACGGCTTTCTCGCGATACAGCTCTTTGCCGGTGATGCGGTAGGCGAACTGCAGCATGGCGATGATTTCGGCGCTGTTCAGCCGGCGATCAACGATGGAGGGCGGGTACCAGTTGACATACTCCGGGTTCCATCGCCCCCACAGCGTCGGTTTTCCGTCCACATCGACCAGATAGAGATTATTGCGCAGGACATGGCTGATGATCCTGTCGTAAAAACGCGTAATCCGGCCTTTCTCTTCCGCCGTTCGGGCGGTCGTCTCCCACAGAACGGAGCAACCGAACGTGTGCGCGGTGACTTCATCGCTGCTGGTCGTGCCTTTCCATTCCCATTGCCCGTCCGCGCTTCGATGCCAGCGGTCAGGGTCGGAGGACTTGAATCCGGTTCGTTCGAATGTCCGCGCCGGGAAACCCTCCAGACCGGTGATGGACTCCAGCCGTTCGAGGGCTTCGAAGGTTTCCCAGGCGTTGCGGCGGGCCTCTTCTTTGCGCGTGGCGCCGAACCGAAACGCCTGGCTGGCCATGTAGTAATTGCTCCACGTGCCGTCGTTGTCGGTGTCCACCATTTCGGCGGAACTGATGTCGCCGGGGACCGTGAGACGCAACTCGGCGCAAAAACCGTGGCGGATGTGACGCTGTTGTATCTTCCGTTCGTAGTAGGCGGCTTTCTCAGCCAGAGTCATCAGCTTGGATTGAATCCGGTTCAGCCCGGTCGCCGTGAGTATCAGGATGTCACCGCCGGGGTCCTGCCGGATGTCCGTGACCTGATCATCGTTCAGCCAGCGTTTGGAGGCGTAGTAATCGGTTTGGCCATCCTTTCCTTTGAAGAACGCTCCTCGCATCGTGCCAACCCAGAGGCCGTCTCCGGTTGGAAAGAGGGAGGTGACGTGCGTGGATGGCAATTTGATTTGCCGGGGAATGGTCTCCCGACCG
>DATEKZ010000260.1:0-3813 GCA_035277185.1 Verrucomicrobiia bacterium | reverse complement strand
TCTGCTGCCCGATCCCGTGGAAACGCTGAAGGCCGCCGAGACTCTGGTGAAGGAAGGGTTCGTCGTTTTGCCCTACATCAATGCGGATCCGGTCCTGGCCAGGCGCCTGCAGGACGTGGGTGCCGCGACCGTGATGCCGCTCGGCTCCCCGATCGGTTCGAATCGCGGCATCCAGACCCGCGACCAGATTCGGATCATCATCCACCAGGCCACCGTTCCGGTCGTGGTGGATGCGGGCATTGGCGCGCCAAGTCACGCCGCTGAAGCGATGGAGATGGGCGCCGACGCCGTGCTGGTGAACACCGCCATCGCCGTCGCCAGTGATCCGGTTCGGATGGCGGTGGCGTTCAGCGCCGCGATCGAAGCGGGTCGCGCGGCGTTTGAAATCGGGCTCGGCGCCCGGCTCGACACAGCGAGTCCCACGAGTCCGTTGACCGCATTTCTGGACTGATCATGTCGTCTCTTTCCATCCGACGCGCTCGACAATTGCTCGACGCCGCCAGCCGGGCGCGCGTGCTCGTGCTCGGCGATGTCATGCTCGACCAGTTCATCTGGGGCCGCGTGTCGCGCATCTCGCCGGAGGCGCCCGTGCCCGTCGTGGAGTTCGAGCGCGAGCACTTCATGCCCGGTGGCGCCGCGAATGTCGCCCGCAATCTTACCGCGCTCGGCGCCGCGGCGGAGTTGTTCGGCGCCGTCGGCCGCGACATTGCGGCCAGCCAGCTTTGCCAGGAGTTGACGGAACAACGCGTCGGTTGCGAGGGCCTGATGACGGTTGAGTCACGGATGACTACAAAAAAAATCCGCGTCATCGCGCACCAGCAACAGGTCGCCCGCGTCGATCGCGAAACGCGCGTCGATCTGGACGCCAAGTCCACTCGAAAGCTCCTGGAAGAACTCCGCAATGAACTGCCGAAGTGCGATGCGGCGATCGTGGGCGATTACGGCAAAGGGGTCGTGACGCAACCGCTGTTGGATGAGATCAAACAGCTTTGCCGTGAGCGCGGGATCTGGCTGAGCCTGGATCCCAAACCGGTCCATCGACTGAACCTTTTCGGCCTGTCACTGATTACGCCCAACCGCAAGGAAGCCTTCGAAATCGCCGGCGTGGAGGACGGAGGCAGGCGCCGGGACCCGCTTGGCGACACCGCTTTGCTGGACGCCGCCAACCGGCTGTTGCGGGAGTTCCAACCGGCGGTGTTGCTGATCACGTTGGGCGACCAGGGGATGCTGCTTTGCCAGCGCAGCCGGAAACCGTTCCACATTCCTACGGTGGCACGCGAAGTGTTCGATGTCTCGGGCGCGGGCGACACGGTGATTGCGTCTTTCACCCTGGCCATCGCCGCCGGCGCGTCGCCTCTTGAAGCCGCCATCTTCTCGAATCACGCGGCCAGCGTGGTCGTGGGAAAGATCGGCACGGCGACCGTCACGCCGGAAGAGTTGCTGCTGAGTTTCAAACGAAAGGAATGAAACGTGCCGTATTCCTGGATCGCGACGGGACCTTGATTACGGAGAAAAACTATCTGAGCGATCCCGACGCGGTCGAAATCCTGCCGGGAGTGCCGGAAGCGTTGAAGCGATTGCAGGACGCCGGCTTCAGGTTGTTCGTCGTGACCAATCAATCCGGGATCGGACGTGGTTACTACACCCTGGAAGACATGCACCGGGTGAACGACCGCCTGGTGGAGGAACTCGTCCGAAACGGGGTTCGTTTCGAGAAAATCTACTTCGCACCCGAAGCGCCGGAGCAACCGAGCCGGGGGCGCAAGCCGTCGCCGCAATTCCTGTTCGACGCCCGCGATGAATTTGGCATCGACCTCTCACAAAGCTACATGATCGGAGACAAACTGATCGACCTGGAGTGCGGCTGGAACGCGGGTGTACGAAAGAGTATTCTCGTGAGGACGGGGTATGGGGCGGCATTTGAACCGCAGATCGTCAACAAGCTCGCCGACGCACTGGTGGTTGATGGTCTAACGGCGGCAGCGGAATGGATCAGCAAAGATGAGTAAGAGTACGGGCAAACAAGCATGAACGTCCTCGGCATCATCCCCGCCCGCTTTGCTTCCACCCGGTTTCCCGGCAAATCACTCGTGCCCATCGCCGGGAAACCGCTCATCCAGCACGTCGTCGAACGCTGTCAGCGGGCGAAATCGTTGAGCGAGGTCATCGTGGCCACCGACGACAACCGCATCCGCGACGCCGCCCAGCGATTTTGCCGGGTCGAGATGACGCGTTCGGACCATCCCAGCGGCACCGACCGCATCGCGGAGGTGCTCCAGCGCGCCGGCGGCGACGCCGCCGTGAATATCCAGGGCGACGAACCGTTGATTGATCCGGCGGTCATCGACGCGGTGGCCGGCGCGCTCGATGGCAACGAAATGTCCACTGCTGCAACGCCGCTCAAGGACGCGGTCGAGTTTGCCAACCCGAACGTCGTAAAAGTCGTTGTCAACGTCGCCGGGCACGCACTATATTTCTCGCGGCGCACGGTCCCGTATCTGCGCGATGCCGCCAGTCGTCCGGTTGAGGAACAATTGGCGGCGTTTCCATTTTTGAAGCATCTGGGCATATACGGTTACCGGCGCGAGACGCTGTTGGGGTTGGTCCGGTTTCCTTTGTCGCCCCTCGAACAGGCGGAACGGCTGGAGCAGTTGCGTGCGCTTGAAAACGGGATCCAAATTGCGGTCGTCACGGTGAATTACGACAGCGTGGGTGTGGATGCGCCGGAAGACGTGGCACGGGTGGAAGCGTTGTTAAAGCGTTGAATCGTTAAACTGTTGAAATGAAGTACATCTTCGTCACCGGCGGCGTGGTAAGTTCGTTGGGCAAGGGCCTGACGGCCGCGGCCCTCGGCACGCTGCTCGAAAATCGCGGACTGAAGGTCACCCTGCAAAAGTTCGATCCCTATCTCAACGTCGATCCCGGCACGATGAGCCCCTACCAGCACGGCGAGGTTTATGTGCTCGACGACGGAGCCGAGACCGACCTCGACCTCGGCCACTACGAGCGCTTCACCAACGTCAAGCTGACCCGAATCAACAACCTCACCAGCGGCCAGGTCTATCAGTCCGTCCTGAACAACGAACGCGAAGGCAAATACCTCGGCAAAACCGTGCAGGTCATTCCACACGTGACCGACGAAATCCAGAACCGCATTCATCAGCTCGCCGAGCAATCGAAGGCCGACGTGCTCATCACCGAAATCGGCGGAACCACGGGAGACATCGAGGGATTGCCGTTCCTGGAGGCCATCCGCGAGTTCGCGCTGGAGGCCGGGCACGGGAACGTGCTGTTCGTGCACGTCACTTTCGTGCCGTTCATCAAGGCCGCCGGTGAATTGAAGACCAAACCGACGCAGCAATCGGTCGCCAAGCTGCGCGAAATCGGTATCGCCCCGCACATCCTGGTCTGCCGTTGCGAGAAGCCGCTCGACAAGGAACTGCGCCAGAAAATCTCGATGTTCTGCAACGTCCCCTTCGAAGCGGTCATCGAGGAAAAGGACGTGGACCATAGCATTTACGAAGTGCCGCTCATGCTCCAACGCGAGCGCCTGGACGACCTTGTCTGCCGGTTGCTTCACCTCGACACGCCGGTCGCCAACATGGCGCATTGGCAGGAGATCATCCGGAAACTCATCGCCCCGCAACACCGCGTCCGCATTGGCGTCGTCGGCAAATACATCGAACTGCAGGACGCCTACAAATCGGTTTACGAAGCGGTCATTCACGGCGGTGTGGCCAACGACTGCGGCGTTGAGATTGTGAAAGTGGACGCCGAAGACATCGAACGCGAAGGGCCGGAGAAGATTTTGAA
>DATEKZ010000259.1:0-8314 GCA_035277185.1 Verrucomicrobiia bacterium | reverse complement strand
CAGGCGCCGCAGGCGCGGCTTACTTGATCCCGGCGACCTTTTCAGGCTTTTGAGCCGCGATCCGGTCGCTGCCCGGGCTGCGTTTGCTGTAGAGAGAGAGCCCTTTAAGCACGTCGAGCGCCCGGTCCATCTGCGTGTCCCGGATATCCTTCAGCCTCTCCCGACGTTCTTCGTCGAGGGTTTCCATGCCGCCGGGACTGCGGCGCAGGAACAGTGCTTCCTCCTCGTCCACAGTCATCGGGACGATGATGTCCGGGGTGATTCCCTTCTCATGAATGACCTTGTGACTGGGTGTGTAATACTTCGCGGTGGTCAGGCGCAAAGCGGTGCCGTCCTGCAACGGCAGGATCTTCTGGACCGAGCCTTTGCCAAAGGTCTGTTCGCCGATGATGATGGCGCGCGAAACACCGAGCGCCGTCGTGTCCTGCAGGCAGCCGGCGACAATTTCCGACGCGCTGGCGCTGCCGTTGTTGACCAGCACCGCCAGCGGCAGGTCCGCGTAGTTGCCGCGACCCGTGGCGCGGAATTCGGATTTCTCCTCCGCGCGGCGCCCTTCGGTGCTGACGATCACCTGGTTCCGCGGAAGAAACTTGTCGCACACCTTCGCGGCCTGTTCGAGAAGACCGCCCGGATTTGCCCGCAGGTCGAGGACGAGCGCTTCCATCCCCTGCTTGCGCAGTATCTTCAGGGCGTTTTCAAGCTCCGAGGCGGTTGGCTCGCCAAACTGGGTGATCCGGATGTAACCGATCTTATTCTCGCCGATCGGGAACTCGCGCCGGCCGTTAAGATCCTTGACCGTGTCCACCTTGATCTCGGCGCGCGTCAGCTTGATTTCGCGAGCCTGACCGGATGAGGGACGCAAGGTCGTGATCGTAACGTCGGTACCCGGCTCGCCACGAAGCCGCTTCACTGCGTCGGGCAACGTCAGTTTCTCCGTGCTCTTCCCCTCGATCTTGATGATGCGATCGCCTGTCAGAATCCCCGCCTTGAAGGCCGGCGTATCCTCCATCGGCGCAATCACGGTCAGAACGTTATCGCGCTGGCCGATCACAATCCCGACGCCGCCGAACGCGCCTTCGGTATCGTCCCTCAAATCGCGGTATTTTTGAACGTCCATGAATTCACTGTGAGGATCGAGCGTGTTCAACATTCCTTTCAGCGCGCCATAAATCAGCTCCTGGTAGGTCAGCTTGTCGCCATCGACGTAATCCTTGCGCACGCGCTCGACCACGCGCGTGAACAATTCGTAATGCGAATATCCATCCTCGCGCTCGCCTGCCTGCGCGTAGGTGAAATAGACGCGGGCGCCCAGGAAAAGGTTGACCGCCAGCGTCGCAAGAAGGACCCCGTAAATAATGTGCTTTCTCATAAAACCTGTGACGTTACTCGAGGCTGAAAGTAATTGGCTTCGCCCCAATAAGCAAGGCGGAGGTTCCAAATTTCGGGCGCCCTGACGGATCTGAGTTTATTGCAGCCCTGCAGTGGGTGCGTCGCGTTTCCCCTCACCCTTACCCTCTCCCCAAGGAGAGGGAACAGCCGAAGCGGCGTTCAAGAACTCAAGACGCTCGCCAGCAGAAGGCCAGCCGTCGTCGCTCCCTCTGCGGGGTGAGGGGAAGAGAGATGGCCGAATATCCGCGCGGCTGCAAGATTTTTCAGATGCGCTCCGCGCGCCCGGGCCCGCGTTCTCGTCGCTCCCAGAGCAGCGTTTCAACGTAAGGAAGGTCGCCCGGGACCGTGACTTTTGGATTGGGTCCGGCACTTTCAACCAACCGCACGGGCTGCCCAATCAGCTCGCACGCCGCAGTATCATCCGTAACCACTACACCCTTTGCGCGAACGGCTTCCAGCGCCCGGCGAATCACCGCCACCCGAAACGTCTGGGGCGTCTGGACCGCCCACAGTCGGGACCGGTCCACCGTGCGGTGGATGAGCGTTCCACCGTCCGACTCCTTGATGGTGTCGGTGACGCGCTGCGCTGCCACTGCGGCGCCAGCCTCGCGCGCGGCCTCAATGGTGGCGGTAATCAATGCCTCCGGCGTGCAGGGGCGCGCGCCGTCCTGGATCACCACAACCTCCGCTTCCGGCCTCAACGCACGCAACCCGTTCCAGACCGAATCCTGCCGTTCCTTCCCGCCAACAATGATTTGATACGGCTTCGTTAATCCATGCCTTTCCGACAACTCGCTGAATGCCGACTGCATCGTGTCGCGCACCACCAGGATGATGTCATCGATGCCGGCCGCGTCGTTGAACCGCTGCCAGGTGTGCGCGATCACCGCCCGGCCGGCCACATCCAGAAAGAGCTTGTCCACGTTGGGTCCCATTCGGGCGCCTTTGCCGGCGGCGACGATGATGGCGCTGTTCACGGAGTTGGAGGTTGCCGGTTGCAGGTTGCCGGCGCAAGCGCGGCGTTGGTCGACTTGATTCAGAGATGAGCGACAATGCAGCATACCAGTATCTGTCGAGATCGTCGCCCGCCCCGAAGGTTTCTCGGAGCGCGGCTCTGTGAGCCGCAGCAGCTCCGAGAATCAGGAGACCCTGTGAACAAACTGGATCCGTGACGGGTGCGGACAGGCTGCGGCTCACAGAGCCGCGCTCCGTTTTGGTTGCGGCTTTGCCGCGCTGGGAAATGTTCAGGCCGACCGCCAATCGAGCAATTTCAATTGCACCGAACTGCGGCCGCTGTATTCGTTGATCTGCGGCGCGTACGCGAGGTCAAAACGGCCAGTGGGCAGAACGGCATCCTCACAGTTCCAGCAGACCACCTCGTGTGTCACCGATCCTTCCGTGGCCCATAACTTCGCATGTTGCTGATCCCGTCCCATGCGCTGAGGAGGGCGCTGCAGCACAACGTTCCGGGAGACGAACTGAACGGGAGGATTCCCCTGCCCGACCGGTTCCAAGCGATGAAGTTCCTCGATGGCTTCGACGGTCAATTCCTTGAAACTCACATCGGCATCCAGGCGAAGAACCGGTTGCAATTGTTCCGGGCGAAGTTTTGTCCGCGCCAGTTCGTTAAGACGGTCGCGTAGCGCAGCCAGGTTTTCCGGCCGGATGGAAAGACCCGCCGCCATGGCATGACCCCCGTGCCGAAGAAGTAAATTGTCGCAACCCCGCAGCGCCTCCGCCAGGTCGAATCCCTCGATACTCCGGCCCGATCCGCGCCATTCGTTGCCTTCACCGCCGATAATGATGCTGGGCCGATAGAACTCGCGGAGGACACGCGAGGCGACAATCCCCACGACGCCGATATGCCACAAGAGCTGGCCTTCCACGATGACATAGTCGGTTTCGGGATTGAATTTCGCGCGAACAGCGCCGATGACCTCTTCCGCGATGTTCCGCTCGATTTCCTGACGCTGGCGGTTGCGCGCGTCCAGGTCCCGCGCCAGTCGTTGGGCATCAGCGGAATCGACGGCTCTCAGGAGGTCGAGGGCCTCCGCGGCTGTTTCGAGGCGGCCCGCGGCATTCAAGCGCGGCGCCAGTTGAAACCCGACTTCATAAACGCCAATCGCGCGATTGATTCCGGCAACGGTTTTCAACGCGCACAGCCCGATCCGCTGTGTCGTGTCGAGCCGCTCCAGGCCGGCGGCGACCAGAATGCGGTTCTCGCCGCGGAGCGGCACGAGATCCGCGATGGTTCCAAGCGCCACCAGGTCGAGGAACGGGCGCAGGTCGAACTGCATTGCTTCCGGCAGTTCCAGTTGCCGGCCCCGCTTGACCAGCGCATGGACCAGCTTGAAGGCAAGACCTGCGGAACAGAGTTCGCAGAATGGCCCGAGAGGCGTGCCGCCTTCCGAAACTGTTTCCGCGCCGGACTCTCGCGTGTTCAGTTGGGGATTCACCAGTGCGACCGCGGCCGGCGGCGGATCGGCGACCTGATGATGGTCCAGGACGATGACATCGACTCCGCGCTGCCGGAGCCAGTCGATCGTTGCCACGGCTGTCGATCCGCAATCGACCGCCAGCAAAAGAGTGGACGGGAACCTTTGCAGACAATGCTCCACGCCGTCCTGGCTCAAGCCGTAGCCTTCGTCAAAACGGTGCGGTAAGTACTGAGCCACGTTCCAGCCCAGCACGCCGAGCGCTTCGCTCAACAAGGCGGTCGAGGTCACGCCGTCCACGTCATAATCGCCGAAGATGACCAACCGTTCGCTTCGATTGCGGGCCAGGAACAGGCGTTCGACCGCCGTCGCCATATTCGGCAGCAGAAATGGATCGGACAGGCGTTTCAGCCTGGGTTCCAGAAACTCCGAGGCTGCCGCGGGCAGAGACAGGCCGCGGTTGACCAGGCACCGGGCCAGCAGAGGGGAAATCTTGAGCTCCGAGGCCAGCCGCTCGAAGAACAACGGCTGCGGCGGCGCAAATGACCAGCGGAACCTGGCGGCTTTCATGGGTCCGTGGTCCGACGGCGCTCGTTAACGGACGCGCGGCTGACGCCGCAACGATTACGAGGCCTTACCGGAGTCGTCGTGTGACTTCCTGGCCCTTTCATGGCGCGCGACGATGACTGAAAAAACCACCGAGGTCAAAATGATCGAAGTCACGATCGCCAGCGAGATGCCGGGTTCGATCTGGACCTGAAACCAAAAGCGTTTGACCGCCGCGGGATGCGCTTCGTCCAGATGCGGGTCGAGCAGCATCTTTACGCCGATGAAGACCAGCACGACTGAAAGGCCGATTTTCAAATAGCGGAAGTACCCGATCGCGCCCGCCAACACGAAATAGAGGGATCGCAGACCGAGGATCGCAAAAATGTTCGACGTGAAGACGATGAAGGGATCGGTGGTCAACCCGAAGATGGCCGGAATGGAATCCACCGCAAACACGAGATCGGTCGTTTCCACCATCAACAGGACAATCGCCAGGGGCGTCAACGCGACGCGTCCGTCGAGTCGTGTGAAGAACTTCTGGCCTTCGAATGCCGTGGTCACGGGATAGAGCTTTCGGGCCAGCCGGATGACGGGGTTCTTTTCCGGATGCACCCCTTCTTCTTCGGCGAAGACCATCTTGACGCCCGTGAACAGGAGGAACAGGCCGAAGAAGTAAAGGATCCACTTGAACTGTTCGATCAGGCCGACGCCCGCAAGGATCATGACGCCGCGCATGATGAGGGCCCCCAGAATGCCCCAGAACAGGACCCGATGCTGATATTCGGTGGGAACCCTGAAATAAGTGAAGATCAGGGCAATAACGAAGACGTTGTCCATCGAGAGCGACAGCTCCGTGATGTAACCGGTGATGAACAGGACCGCCTCTTTGTCGCCCATGTTCGGCTTCACGAAGGCGAGCGCAAACGCCATGGCCAGGCTGAACCACACCGCCGTCCACGCCAGCGCCTCCCGGAATTTTACGACGTGGGCCCGCCGATGGAAGACGCCGAGGTCCAGCGACAGCAGCAACAGGACGACGACAATGAAACCGACCCAGTGGACAGGAGTGATGTCGATCTCGGCAAGCATGAACAGGCGCTAGACCCGGGCGGTCGCCGCAGGCTGCGCCCGGGTGGCACTGTCCACGCTCACACTCGATCCAGTCTTTGGCCTCTGTCCCTTGTGCCACCAAAGCACGATGGCGCTGGCAATGTAGATGGTCGAGTAGCTCCCGGTCAGAATGCCGACGAGGAACGTGAACGCGAAATCGTTGATCACGCCGCCGCCGAAGACGTAAAGCGACATCGTTGCCAGAAACACGGTGCCCGAAGTGATGATCGTCCGGCTCAACGTCTGATTGATCGCGATATTCATCACTTCTTTGAACGTGCCTCGCACTCCGAGCTTCAGGTCCTCCCGGATCCGGTCAAAGATGACGATGGTGTCGTTGATCGAAAAGCCGATGATCGTGAGGATCGCCGCGACCATCGGCGCGCTCAGCTCGCGATCGGTCAGGAAAAACCAACCCATGGTCATCAGAACGTCGTGGAAAATCGCCACCACGGCCCCGACGGCAAACGAGAATTCGTAGCGGAACGCGACGTAAACCAGGATGCCAAACAAGGCTAGAAGCACGGAGATCACCGCGGTTTTCTGGATCTCCTTGCCCACACTGGGACCGACATTGTCGAGTCCGAGCCGCCCGAACTTGGCCTCCGGAAATCTGTCTTGCAGCGCCTTAAGGACCTTTTCCGCGGTGTCCGGCCTCGTCACCACCTGCAGGGTTTCGGAAGCGTTGGCCAGGCTTTTCTGGTACTGGATCTGAGGATCACCGACGCCGAGTGGGCCAATCACACCCCGCAATTGGTCCACCCCGATCCGCTGCGTAAAGCTCAATGACTGCGCGTCGCCGCCCTTGAAGTCAACGCCGAGAACGCCCTCGCCACGCTTGATCCCGTAGCCGATGCCAACCAGGATCAACAACCACGAAGCGGCAAACGCCGGTTTGGCCCAACGCAGAAAATCAATTTCCGTGGGCCTGATCATTTGCACCATCTTCATCGACTTGAGGAGGTTCCTCTCCAGCATCCAGTCGAAGATCAGACGCGTCACGACCAATGCCGTGAACATGCTGGTGAGGATGCCGAACGTCAGTGAATAGCCGAAGCCCTGGACCGGACCGGTGCCCATCGCGATCAGAATGATCGACGAAATCAGCGTCGTGAAGTTGGAGTCGAAAATCGTCCCGAACGCCTTGTTGTAACCCGCCGCCAGCGCGCCACGCATGGACTTGCCCGCCGCCAGCTCCTCGCGAATGCGTTCGAAGATCAGAACGTTGGCGTCCACGGCCATACCCGCGGTCAGCACAATGCCGGCGATTCCCGGCAGGGTGAGCGTGGCGCCAATCGAACACATGACGCCCATGAGAATGACCAGGTTCAGAACCAGGGCGAGATTGGCGACCATCCCGGCAAACAGATAATACACCGCCATGAACACCGCCACGGCGAGTGTCCCGTAAATCGCCGAGGTAACGCCGCTCCGGATGGAATCGGCCCCCAGGGATGGGTCAACACTGCGTTCCTCTTTGATCCGGACCGGCGCCTGGAGCGGGTTGACCAGGACGTTGGCCAGTTGGAACGCCTCCTTTATGTCGTAGTTCCCGCGAATCCTGCAACTGCCGCCGAGGATTTCTTCCTCGATTACCGGAGCCGAGTAAAGCTCGCCGTCCAGGATGATGGCGAGCAAACGACCGACGTTCTTGCGCGTGACCTCGGCAAACAGTCTGGAACCTTCACCCGTGAAGGTTACGTTGATCTCCGGCTCGTTGGTAACCGGATTGATGGAGACGCCGGCGCTCTTGACATACTGGCCCGTAAGGCCCTGCTCCGGGGACTTTTTGATCAGGTACGTGGCTGGAGTCACCGGCCCCTTTTTCTTCCTGCTGTCACTGACCCGCTCGGTCATGTTGGTATATCCGATCGCGGACAATCCTTTTGACAGAAGGTCGTTGCTTTGGGGATGCACGAGGCGAAACTCGAGAAAAGCCGCCTTTTGAATCTGAACCTTGGCGGTCTCCTTTTCCTGTTCCGACAATCCCGGCAACTGGATCAGAATGCTGTTCCCGCCCGCTTCCATAATGTTCGGTTCGGCAACGCCGAGCTTGTCCACACGCTTGCGAAGCACCTCAACCGCCTGGGAAAGAGCCCCGCGATCCTTGATCTCCGCCTGACTGAGCTGGTTGGTATCCATCTCCACGAGAAACTGCGTCCCGCCCCGGAGGTCGAGTCCCAGTTTGATCCGGCCGGACGCGTCGCGCTGCAGGCGGTGGAGCACGGCCAGCGTCCGGTCGTTGGGCAATTCAGCGGAGACATCAATGAATCGAAAATAGCGCGAGACGTCGTTCGTGCCGATGGCCTCAAGGAGGCTCGCAAACGCGCGCGATGTGTTCGTCCCTTGAAGCTGGCGGGCCTGCTGCACGATGGCCGTGAAGTTTGTGTCCGTGTTCTCCGCACGGCGTTGGAACTCTTCCATCAGGTCGCGGTTCCTGGGCGGATTCATTTCCCAGAACGACCAGAGCACGACGAAGACAACAAAGAGGAATTTCCAGATGAGATTACGCTTCATGGAACAGACGGGTTACGATTGGCCGGCCGCCGACGAGCGGTCGGTGATTTCCGACACCGCGGACTTCAGGACCTCCAGCTTCGTGTCCGAGGAACGGAGTGAGACGCTCTTCTCCTTCACACTGACGATCACCCCGAGGATGCCGCCCGAAGTGACGACTTTGTCGCCGGGCTTGAGGGTCTTAAGCAGTTCGGTGTGCTCTTTGGCTTTCTTCTGCTGGGGTCGGATCAGGATGAAATAGAAAACCACCATGATCAGGACCAGCGGGACAATATTGACCCAGGGCGGCGGCGCCTGTCCCGGCTGTCCATCAG
>DATEKZ010000258.1:0-2449 GCA_035277185.1 Verrucomicrobiia bacterium | reverse complement strand
CTCGGCGAACGCGCCGACCGCACCCTTATCCGCAGCGGCAGCGACAGTTGCTCGGTCGAAGCGGTGTTTGACGTCTCCGGACTACGGACGCCATTGAAGAAGTTTCTCGAAGAAAACGGCCTCGAGCCCTGCCAGGAAAATCAGCTCCTGCTCAAACGCACTTTCAGCGCCAACGGCACCAACCGCCAGTTCGTCAACGGATCGCCGGCGACGCTCAACGTTCTCGCCGCCCTCGGCGAGTGGCTCGTGGACATCCACGGACCGCACGATCATCAATCGCTGCTTCACGCCGCCAGGCAGCTCGCCATCCTCGACGCGTTCGGCGGGCTCGATCCATTGCGCAAGCAATTCGGCGACCTGGTCGGACGCCGGTCGGCGCTCGACAGGGAGAAGGCGTCGTTGATCGTGGACGAGAAAACCTACGCGCAGCAGCTCGACCTGCTGCGTTTTCAAGTCAACGAGATAGCGGCCGCGAAGTTGATGCCTGAAGAGGAGGCGGAACTGGAGCGGAACCACCGCCTGGCGAGCAATGCCGCCAAACTGCTCGAACTGAGCCAGACGGCCCTCCGGCAATTGAGCGAGGATGAGAACTCCGTGGGCGCCCAGGCAGGCGCTTTGGGACGGACCTTGCAGGAATTGAAGCGGGTTGACCCGGAAGCCGGCTGCCTCCTCTCGCTCCACGAGGAAGCGATGTCGTTCCTCCGCGATTTGCAAAGTGACCTTTCCCATTACGCGGATAAACTCGACATCGACCCGGCCCGGCTGCAGCAACTCGACGAACGCCTGAACCTGATCCAGTCCCTCAAACGAAAATACGGCGGATCCCTGGACGAAGTCGTCGCTTTTGGTGAGCGGGCTCAAAACGAACTCCTCCAACTCGACGGGCGCGACGCGGAACTGACCCGAATCCACGCGGAGCTGCAGAAGAATCTGGATGAACTAAAGCAGGTGGGCGAGGAACTCTCGGCTAAACGCCGCAAGATCATCCCCAAACTCAGCCAGGCCGTCGCGCAACAACTCGCCGATCTGGGATTCGTAGCGAGTCATTTCGACGTCTCAATCACAAGCGAATCCCAGATCACGGATCACGGAACACGGATCGCGGGCTCCGGCCTCGACTCGGTCGAATTTCAGTTCGCGCCCAACGCGGGCGAACCCCCGCGCCCGCTCCGCGCCATCGCGTCCTCGGGCGAAATGGCCCGCGTGATGCTGGCCTTGAAGACGGTCCTCGCCGCCCAGGATGACATTCCTGTTTTGGTCTTCGACGAAGTGGATGCCAACGTTGGCGGTGAAACGGCCAGCGCCGTCGGCGAAAAAATGCGGCAACTGGGAGCGCATCGGCAGGTGCTTTGCATCACGCACCTCGCGCCCGTCGCCGCCCGCGCCTCGGCCCATTACGTGGTGACCAAACAGACGAAGCTGCTTCGCACCGTGACAAGCATCGAGATGCTGGATAAGAAGGAACGCATCACGGAGTTGGCGAGAATGCTGGGCGGCCAGACGGACGCCGCGCGACGACATGCGGAGGAGTTACTGAAGAACTCCTCGTAGGACGGACGCCGGGACAGCCCCGACTTGCGACACGACCCTTATCGTTTGAAAATCTTCGCGCCGCTGATCTTCAATCCCGGAAAATGCGGCGAGGAGAATGTGTCCTTTTCCGAATAGGTGGCCGCCGGACGCTCGGCGTCTTTTTGGAGGAAATAGACACGCACGAGCTTCGCTTCCGGATCGATGATCCACAGCTCATTGACCCCTGACCGGGCAAACACGCGACGCTTGGGCTTTTTGTCCAGTTCGGCGGTCTTCGGCGAGAGAATCTCCACGAGAAAATCTGGCGCGCCTTCCGCGCCAGCATAGGTCAGGATGGATTTGTTCTTGTTGGAGACGAACACCAGATCGGGCTGATGCACGTTGATGTCGTCGAAGTAAACGTCGAACGGGGCCGTATAGAGTTTGCCGATCGGATGCTTCTCCAGATACTTTCCCAGTAACAGCGTAATGTTCCGAGAAATATCCTGATGATAACGATTCGGCGCGGGCGCCATAAAAAGGTCTCCTTCGATGAGTTGGTAGCGCGGCCCGCCTTCGGGTAACAGGCGGTAATCCTCCACAGTCAAGGGTTCCATCGCCACAGCTTTCATGGTGGCAGGCTAGTTTCCGTGCCCTGCCCCGTCAAGCTGAGGCCCTGTTCGCAATTCGACATGGGCGTCAAAATCTTGCAGCCGCGCGGATATTCGGCCGTTTCCTTCCCCCTCACCCCCGCCCTCTCCCCTGGGAAGAGGGAGCGACCACACCCGGCCTTCTGCTGGCGAGCACTCTGGGTTCTCGAACGCCGCTTCGGCTGTTCCCTCTCCTTGGTGGGGGAGAGGGTCAGGGTGAGGGAAAACGCGACGCTCCCAAGTCCAGAGCTGCAACGAAGATGAGATGACGCCAATTCGGTATTCTG
>DATEKZ010000257.1:0-5032 GCA_035277185.1 Verrucomicrobiia bacterium | reverse complement strand
GGCTGCACTGCAAGGCAAAGATGACGGTTCAGGACGCCGTTTGTAAAGACGTAAGACGACAGATCGTCGATTGCCGATTTTGCCCTGCAGCGTGGCTCCCTGTGCAAAATTATGTTTTGTTTACTCGAAATCCACCCTATGCTCGGCCCGCGTTGAGATTCTGACCAATTGCATCGTCACGGGACGGCTATGGGCAAAGCGGCCACTCACGATTCAGCCACCGCGGAAGAACGCCAGGAAAGTCTGCACCTGACGGAAGTCCTTTTCCGCAGTCTCGCCAGCGGCGTCATCGCTGTCGATTCCCGGCAAAGGATCACCGCCTTGAATCGCGCCGCCGAACGCATCACCGGCCTCAAGGCATACGACGTTCTGCGCAAGACATTCGACGCGCTCCCCGCCCCGCTTCAGGGCCTCCTGCAGGAGACGTTCGTCACCTGTGACTCGATTGCAGACCGGCAGATACCCGTCAGCCACCCGAAAACCGGCGAAGTCCTCATCCGCGCCAGCACGTTTGCTTACACGAACGAGTCCGGAAAAATCGAAGCCGCGCTGCTTTTGTTCCACGACGTTTCCTCGGCGAAGAAACTCGAACTCAACGTCCGCCGCCTGGATCGTTTGGCGAACATCGGCACGCTCTCCGCCAGCGCCGCGCACGAGATCAAGAACGCCCTCGTCGCCATCAAAACGTTTATCCAGCGCCTCCCCGACCGCCACGAAGACAAGGATCTCGCCGGCCTGGTCAATCAGGAGGTCGAACGCATCGATTCCATTGCCAGCCAGTTGCTCAGACTTTCCGGCCCCGCAAAACCCGTCTTCACCCCGGTCAGCGTCCACAAGATTCTGGAGAATTCGCTGAGGCTCATCGGCCATCGGTTGGAATCCGATCGTGTCAAACTCGCGCGCTCGTTCGCAGCTCCCGAAGACCTCGTCCATGCCGACGACAAGCAATTGGGCCAGGCGTTCATCAACTTGTTCCTCAACGCCATCGAAGCGATGAATTCCGGCGGCACGCTCCAGGTCGCCACAGAACCCCACTCGTCAGGGGAAGGCGCCTTTTCCTCCGTGGCGGGGGGCGACACCCGCTTTCTTCGCCTAACGATCTCGGATACAGGTCCCGGAATCTCTGCCGAACATCTCGCACAGGTGTTCGACCGATTCTTCACAACCAAGCAGGACGGGACCGGATTGGGACTCGCCATTACTCGCAGCATCATCCAGGAACACGGCGGCACGATCACTGTCGAAAGCATCCTGCACAAAGGAACCTCCTTCAGAATCGTGCTGCCGATCGCCAGCGCCAGGACCTGATTCAATCGGCCAAGAGAGTGGTTGGTGCCGCCCGCGCGGAAATATTTCTCTAAAAACGGCGCTAACCGATGATTTCCTTCACGACGTTGCCGTGCACGTCCGTCAGCCGGAAATCGCGGCCGTCGAATCGGTAGGTCAGCCGTTCGTGGTCCAGGCCGAGTAAATGGAGGAGGGTGGCATGCAGGTCGTGCATATGGACCTTGTCCGCGACGGCGCGATGTCCCCATTCATCGGTTTGTCCGTAGGCCAGTCCCGGCTTCACCCCACCGCCCGCCAGCCAGACCGTGAACCCGCCGGGATTATGGTCGCGTCCCGTGCCGTTCTTCTCCGCGTACGGCGTGCGCCCGAATTCGCCGCCCCACCAGACCAGCGTGTCTTCCAACAGACCGCGCTGTTTCAAGTCGGCCAACAGCCCGGCCACCGGCTTGTCCACCGCTCGCGCGTGGTCCGCGTGTTTGGGCAGGTTCGAATGCTGGTCCCAGGCGGGATTGGCCGTGTTATCACCGTAGGTAATCTGCACGAAACGAACCCCCGCTTCGCAAAGGCGACGGGCGAGCAAACACTGGCGGCCGAAATCGTCGGTCGGCTTCTCGCCAATCCCGTAGAGCGCAAGCGTCGCAGGGGATTCTTTGGAAGCGTCGAGCGCGTCCGGCGCATGGGCCTGCATCCGCCAGGCGAGTTCTTAAGAATTGACCACCGCTTCCAGCTCGGAATCGCCCGACGCGCGGCGCAACTGTTCCGCGTTCAACTCGCGCAACAGCTCGAACTGGCGCCGTTGCGCCGCCGGTCGGAGCGACGGATCGGCCAGGTTGCGGATCACGGCCTCCGTGGCGGGCGTACCCGCCCTGCCCAGCGCCGTGCCTTGAAACACCGCGGGTAGAAAGGCGCTGCCGTAATTGCGCGCGCCGCCGTTGCCGCTCGACGGACTGATCGTGACGAAGCCGGGCAGATTCTCGTTTTCCGTCCCCAGACCATACGTAATCCATGATCCCATCGAAGGGCGGATGAAGTTCGTTGATCCGCAATGCAGGAAGAGTGTCGCCGGCCCGTGCGCCACCCCCTCGGTGTGCAGAGAATGAATGAAGCAAAGGTCATCGACGTGTTTCGCCATCTCCGGAAAAAGTTTGGAAACCCAGCGGCCGGTCTGGCCGTGCTGGCGGAATTGCCAGGGTGACTTCATCACGCGTTGCGATGTGGCTTTGCGCTCGCCGCTGTTCGCAATCGTCCGCGCGTCATTAAAGTCCAGCATCCTCCCGTCTTCCTTCGCAAGAAGTGGCTTGTAATCGAACGTGTCCAGATGGCTCGGTCCTCCCTGCATGAAAATAAAGATCACGCGCTTTGCCCGGGGTTTGAAGTTCGGCACGCGGGCGGCTTGCGGATTGGACCGTGCAAGGCCACTCGGCCCGGCGAGCGCGGCCAACGCGAGATAGCCGAAACCGCAGGCCGCTGTCTTGAGCGCCTGACGCCGGGTGATCAGGGGTGAAACAATCATGGCCGAATCATTGGCGGAGCGCTCGAAGCTTAACCGTCGTTGCCATCAGTTCAAGTAACGAAAATCAATTGACCCGAACAACGCGTGAAAAAGCCGCGACCAGCCGTCCGGTTGCGGCTCGAGTTCGGCCGATGCTGCGGCTCGGCCGACGTGGCTTTGCGCCAGTTGGAGTTCACTTTCAGTGGGTCCGCGGCCCAGCGTCATGCGGAAAGCCAATTCGATCCGGAGGCCATCGTCCAATCCGGGTTCCCCGAGCAGCCGCCTGGCCGCCTGTCGCGCCTGCTCCCGAACAAATGGATGGTTCATCAGGAACAGGGCCTGGGGGGCGACCGTGCTGAGGTTGCGGCGGCCGGTCACCATACTGGGATCCGCGAAGTCAAAGACTTCGAACAACTCCGGCAGTGCGTTGCGAAATACCGGCACATAGACGCTGCGCCGCGGTTCTGCGAATTTGTAGCCGTAATCGGCATTGAGCGTCGCCGGCACGGTGGACCCGCCCATCTGAAGGCGAAGCTGTCCGCTTACGAACAACATGGCATCGCGAATCGATTCGGCGTCAAGCCGGCGTCGGTTCATCCGCCAGAGCAAACGGTTCTCGGGATCGATTTCCGCGGACACGCGTCCCTTCGGCGGCGGCGTTGTATCGTCCGTCTCAAATCCCGACGCCAATTGATACGTTCGCGAGAGCATCATCTCGCGCAAAAGCGTCTTGACGGACCAGCCCTCCTCCATGAATCGGACGGCCAGGTAATCCAGTAATTCCGGATGCGAGGGCCGTTCACCTGTCGTGCCGAAATTGTCTGTCGTTCGCACCAACCCGGCGCCAAACAGCCAATGCCAGGCGCGATTCACAAAAACCCGGGCCGTCAGCGGATTGTCCGGCCTGCCCAGCCATTCTGCGAGTTGGCGCCGTCCGCTTTCGTCCTCGCGAATCGGCGGCGACGGTTCGCGCGTCGCCACCGTCAGAAAACCGCGCGGCACCCGGTCGCCGAGGTTGTGCACACTGCCGCGAAGATGAACCCGCGCATCGCCCGGCTTTTCCTCGATGACCGACATCACCATCGGACGCTTCGGACCCTGTTCCGTCAGGCGCTTCAATTGCTGTTCCAGCTCTTTCACCTCGTCGGCCACAGGGTCGCCGGGTGCGGATTTCGGAGCTTCAGCCGATGCGCGCGGTCTCGCCTCTGCCCCTGGCTCGTCAGACGGCAGAAACTGGACGGCGTCTGCTGTGACGTGTCCGGTCGTGCCTTCATTGGCGACGATGACAAAGCCTTGACCGTTCAGCTCGAAGCGAAACTGGCCAAGCGACGCAAAACGGCCTTCGACCGGCGGCGGTTGCTGTTGGTTGACGTGGATCGTAGCCTCGCCGTCGGCGCTGAAGACCGTGAGGAGGACGTTGGTGGCGCGACTCGATCCGGGTTGATACGCGAGCCGGACTTCGTACCGGCCTGCCCGCGGCAGCTCCGGCAGAAAGGTCAACGTTTTGGCTCCCTTGCCGGACGCGTCATCATGCAAGTAGCCCTCGCCGATGTATCGCCTGGAATAGACCGACTTTTTCCATTCGCCGACAGCCTTGGCTTGCGCATCGTCCACCACCACTCCCGGCAAGTCGCGCACCGGCAGCGCCGCCGGCCCGTTCGTCACTGCGCGCGAATCGCTGATCCTTGCGAGCGTCTCCTTCGATGATTTGATTCGCGCCTTCAGGACCGCCACGGCCGCTTCATGAGATTTGAAGACGTCCGCATCCGCATCGGCAATCGGAAGCGGCACTTCGACCCAGCCGGAAACGTTTGCGTGATTCAGCGACTTCACGCTGCTCAGGATGCCCGCCAGCGCGTAGTAATCCCGCGTCGGAATAGGGTCGAACTTGTGGTCGTGACAACGGGCGCATCCGATCGTCTGAGCGAGAAAGGCCTTGCCGATGGTGTCAACCTGCTCGTCCACCACGTCCATCGTGAGCTGCTTCTTGTCCTGTTCTTCGAGATTGGTGTTGCCTAGCGCGAGAAAAGTAGTGGCGATCTGTTGCCGCTGACGGTCGGCCAGTGTCGCGCCACGCATCAGATCACCGGCAACCTGCTCGCGCACGAATTCGTCGAACGGCGCATCACGGTTGAAGGCGTCGATGACGTAGTCGCGGTAGCGCCACGCCTCCTTGAAGATCAGGCCCCGCAGGGTGACCGACTCCGCGTATCGAACGACGTCAAGCCAATGCCGGCCCCAGCGTTCGCCGAA
>DATEKZ010000256.1:0-3060 GCA_035277185.1 Verrucomicrobiia bacterium | reverse complement strand
GGGTGAGGGGAAAGGAAGGGCCCGAATATCCGTACGGCTGCAAGATTTTGCGATGCGCCGAGGTGATCCTTTCTGCAAACGGAGTGGTGGCACTCCGGCCTGATCAAGGCACGGCCGTCCGCCCCAGCGCGGCACAGGCCGGAACCACCACGTTGCGCGCGTACTCGACGTCCTGCGGGAAATCGATCTCTGTCCAGGGTTGCCCGGTCACGTCCTCGTACCCAAAACAATCCGCCTTCACGAGGGCGCGAATGACCTCGTCGTACGATTCCAGGCGGCCTGTTCCAACCACGCGGGAGCGGGTTTCGTCGATCAACCGGGGAATGTCAACCGGATGAAGCTTGAAGAAACCAATCGATTCGCCGACCAGGTCCGCGTTCCCATTCCAGCGTTTCAAGAACTCGAAGGGTCTGCCGTTGCGAACGGGCACAAGCACCGGATCGTCGTCCGCCTTGGAGTAAGCGGTATCAATCAACAGGGCCGTCCGGTGGGAAGATTGGCGGAGTTGGTCCAGAAAGGCGCGGGGGTAGAAGACGTCGCCATCCATCAGCAGAATGCTTTCCGTTGCCTTCTCAATGACCGGGAGCGAGACGTTGAGGCTTAAGACGCTGCCTTCGCAGAAATCGGGGTTGAACAGCTCCTGAATTGCGATTCGATGTTTCGCGCGCAACGAGGCAAGTTCAGTCACCAAGAACTCGCGCATATGGCCGGTGACGACGAAGACCCGAGTCAGGCCGCATCGAACCAGGTGTTCGATGTGCCATTCGAGCAAACTCTTACCGCCGATTTCGATGAGGATCTTGGCGCGCTGGGCATAAGCAGATCCCAGGCGCGTGGCCCGGCCCGCGGCGTAGATGATGGCGTCCATGTGTGAGAGGGTTGTAACCGGTTCGGGATGCTTTGGCTAGAAGCCATCTGACAAAAGTGAACCGGGCGTCGTCATCCATCGGAAACATCGAACGTCCCACGTCGAACGCCGAACATCGAATGGTTCGACGCATTGGACGTTCAGCGTTCCATGTTCGATGTTTTTCTGCGGTTCATGGGAAGCCTCCACCCCCAAATTGGACGCGCATTGGGACCATGAACCGCATCGCGCGGCAGCGTCTTGGAGTGCGGCGGGCGAGGGGCGAGGGCACACACCGCTATTGCTTGAACGCGTGCCATGAATTCCAAAAGCGGTGTCAGCCCCGTTCCCCGCCAGCCACCGCACTCCAAAACCTTGCGGCGACCAGGGCGGTTCATGGAGGGAGACGAATCCCGCGGTTTTGACACTTACGAGATGGGTTCTAATCCTTTCGTTGAGAAAGGACCCGGGAGGAGAGGCCGAGCAAAGAGGCTTCCTGGCGGTAGATGAACAGCCATCCCACCAGGGCGAAGACGGCTTCGCGTCCGCGACGAATCAGCGCGTAAGCCAGACAAAATGGATCGGCCAGCCCGGAGGCCCGGCCAATCAGGACGATCCCGGATTCCTGCACGCCGAGCGATCCCGGTATCCACATGCCCAACGCCTTGGCCACGCTCGTGAATGCTTCGACAATCAACGCCTGCCACCAATGGATAGGGGCGCCGACGAGAAAGGCGACGAGGAAGATTTCAAGCGTGTCCAGGAACCACCCGGTGAGGTACGTGGCGGCGCACCGAAGGAAACGGCTGCGGTGAGCGCCGTAGAAGCCGGCAATCTCGGAATCGATGCGCTCGACTCGGGCGCGTCGTTGCCCGACCCACCGCGGCCGGAAGCGAAGGCGCGCGGCGACAGCGAGTAGCGATTGGAACAGACCACGGCTTTGGAGCCACAAGGAGCCGGCAATGATCGAGAGACCGCCCGCGAGGACAAAGCCCATGCCCAGGCGCAAACTCGAATTCCCGGGGAAGGCGAGGATGAAGACCAGCGACGCGGTGGAAATGAATACGAATTGGCCAATGGTCTGGACGGTCTTGGAAATGACGGCGCTCGATGTGGCCTGAGTCACGCTGACGCCGCGCTTGCCCAACAGATACACTTTGAGCGCCTCGCCGCCGATGGAGGCAGTCGGGAGGACGTTGTTCAGAGATTCTCCGGACCAGCGAATCACGAACAGGCGCCAGAATGAAACGGCGGGTTGGGTTGGGAAGGAAAAAGACCACGCCAGAGTGTCCACTGCGTAAACGAGGATGTAGGGAAGTGGGACCAGGAATGCGAGCCAGCCCAGGTTGCCCAATGCTTCACGAACCTCGCGGAGATTGGTTCGGGACAGATACCATGCGAACACGCCCAGCCCGGCCACGAGGAGCAGGATGCGCAAACCGGATTTCATGGTCTTGCTAGGAACCCCCGGCTTTGCCGGAGGTCGGTGACTGGGAGTTGGGCAGACTGGTGGCCGTCGCCCTGGGCGCCGCCCGTTGCAGACGCAGCAGAGCGATCCAGAACAAGTGACTGCCGACCGCCGTCAGCCAAAGAAAGACGTCCAACCGTTCCAGCAGGGCCAGCACAAGAACCAGCACGGAGAAATCGCGATTGGTCGCCGAGTCCATCAGCTTTCGCAGACGCGGGCTGCTCTGGTCGGTAACCTGTTTCATTCCGCGAACGACGACGGCGAACGAAAGGATCGCGCCGGCGACAGCGCTCAATCCCAGCCACGCCACCGGTGCCGCGCTGTCCTGCCGCCACAAACCCACCGCGATCGTTGCGAACACCGAGACGTGCACGACCTGGCCGCCGGCGAGGTCCAACCACTTGCCGAGCGGCGACTCCTTGAAGACGGCGCGCGCGATATCGCCGTCCACGCAATCCACAATGGCGGACAATTGAAAGAGCAGGGCTCCCGTTACAACCATCGCGAAGTTTCCAACTGCGAAACACCCCGCAGCGACCAACCCGATGAGAATCGACGCCAACGAAACGGCGTTGGGGCTGACCGGGGTGTGGACGAGCAGTTTGGAAAGGGAACGGCCGACGGGCCGGTTGAAATGCCGGTCCACGAAACCATCGGTGGAGCTCGTCAGCGAAGCCCAGAGCGCCCGCTCCGCGGCGCGGGCCGACTCCGCATCCCGAATGGCCGATGCCACGCCCTTCGCTGA
>DATEKZ010000255.1:0-3044 GCA_035277185.1 Verrucomicrobiia bacterium | reverse complement strand
ACCCGCCGCCAACGCAGCCGGCCGATCCGAAGCCCGCCGGGGTTGAAGCCACGAACGTGCCCGCGCCAGGCGTGGCAACCCCCCGGGCCGACGGCACAAATGCGATCCCCGATTTCCGCAGAGCGCTCCAACAGTCCGCTACCAACCGTGCCGCTCAATCGGCCACCGGCAACGTCGCCATCCCCACGCTGCCCCTGCCCCGAGGACGCCCCGCCGCAGCGCCCCCCTCGGTTGTGCCGACGCCCGCTCCGACCGGAGCCGTCCAGACGGCAGACGGAAACACGGCCGCAGGGCCAGCGGCCCAGCCGGGTACGCTCCCCGCACCTCCGGCAAACACCACGGCGCCTTCCGAAGGGACCGTTGGCGTTGCCGAGAACGGCGACAAACCCACCATTCTTTTGAAATTCAACAACGCGCCGGCCGACCAGATCTTTGAAGAATACGCGAAACTCACCAGCCGCACGGTGTTGCGGGCGGCCAATCTGGCAGCCACCCCGGTGACCATCTTCACCTCCACGTATCTGACCCGTGAGGAAGCGATCCAGGCGCTTGATGGCGCGCTGTCGCTGAACGGCATTACCATGATCAAACAGGATAAAAAATTCGTGAAGGCCGTGCCTAACGCTCAAGCGCCCATGGAAGGCGCGGCGATTTCAAAAGTAGACCCCCACCAGCTTCCCGACGCCGAACAGTTCGAGACCCACATCGTCCAGTTGAAACTCATCAAACCTTCCGCAGTCCAGCAGCTGTTGGCGACCTTCTCCAAGAACCCAGGTGGTATCGCTGCGATCGACGACAGCCAGATCCTCGTCTTGCGTGACTATTCGTCGAATATCAAGCGGATGGTCGAGTTGATCGGGCAGATGGACGTGCCGCCACCCGAGCCGGACTACCGGCTGGAAGTCATCCCCATCAAGTACGGCAAGGTCACCGATCTGTTCAATACAATGAACGCGCTGATCACTGGAAGCGCCGGCGGCACAGGAACCACGACAGCGCAACGCCGTCCAGGCCAGCTACCGACCGGCGGAACACCCGGACAATTCGGTACCGGCAACCGCGTCGGTACGGGCACGAGCAGCCGCTACGGCCAGACCCGTGGATTCAACCAGCCGGGAGTTCAACCGCAGCAACAGC
Organism: Verrucomicrobiia bacterium; assembly: GCA_035277185.1. Taxonomy (GTDB): domain Bacteria; phylum Verrucomicrobiota; class Verrucomicrobiia; order Limisphaerales; family AV2; genus DATEKZ01. The sequence continues at coordinate 1,907 of DATEKZ010000255.1, read as the reverse complement.
AACTGACCGGCGCCCAGCCCGGCGCCACGACTCCGGGCGCGTCCTTCCAAAACCGGCTGAACCAGATCCTCAACCGCGCCGCCGGCGAATCCACCGTCGAAGTCCTGGGCGACGCGCGCATTGTCCCCGACGAACGTTCCAATTCGCTGATCGTCTTTGCCAACAAGCAGGACATCCAGATGATTACGAATATCGTCTCCAAGGTGGACGTGCTGCTCGCGCAGGTGCTCATCGAAGGGATCGTCATGTCCGTTACACTCAATGACTCCCAGGCCATCGGCGTGAGCTGGCTGCAAAACCCAAAGCGCTTCAATCAGGATGTTATCGGCGGCGGCGGGATTAACAACGGCCAGGGTTTTCTAAATAACCTGACCAATTTTTCCAGCGCATTGCCTTCCGGATTCAGCTACTTCGGCAAGTTGGGCAACGACGTTCAGGTATCCCTGACGGCACTGGCCAACGATGGCCGGGTGCGCATCCTGCAACGGCCCCGGTTGCAAACCTCCCACGCCGTCCAGGGCACGTTCTTCAGTGGTTCCACCGTTCCTTACGTAACCGGGTTTTCCGATTACGGCTTTGGCACCGGTATCGGAACCCGTTCACAGGTTGAGCAAATCTCCGTCGGTGTCACGCTTGACGTGGTTCCGTTCATTACGCCGGACGGGTTGGTGGTCCTGGACATCGTCCAGGACATCAGCTCAATCGACAAGTTCGTCAAGATTGATCAAAACGATGTGCCGACGACCGTGACGCGGAACGCGAATGCCACGCTCTCCGTCCGCGACGGCGACACGATCATGCTGGGCGGCTACATCGAAGACACCAAGACGACCGGAAAATCCGGAGTGCCGGTTCTGAAAGACATTCCGCTTCTGGGCGCTTTGTTCCGCAGTTCGAGCAAGAATACCAGCCGCTCGGAGTTGATCCTGTTGTTGCACGTGACAGTCCTGAGATCCCCCGCCGAGGCCGGCGCGCAGGCGACAGCGGAAACAGCCAAAGTCCCATCCATCTTCGAAGCGGAAAAGGAGCTGAAGAAGGAAGATCAGAAGCGGCTCAGGAAATCAGGAAGCCAACCGCTCCGTTGACCGGCGGGGCGAACGCAGCTGGTAAGGCGATGAAAACGTCGCAGGTTACTGGGAAGGGGCCCCGGGAAGCGGCGGGATGGGAGGAAAAGGAATACCTTCCTTGTGCGCCTTTAATTCCTGAGCCTTCATCTGAAGGTACTGCACGGCAGGATCAACCTGCTGCTGGGGTTCGACTGGCGTGGTCCGCAAATTGCGCGCCGGGATCGTTCGTAGTGCTGGATTTGCGGTCGGCTGGGTCGGCGTCCCCGGAACCGCCGAAGGCGGTTGAACGTATGGCGTTGCGGCCGTGCGAATGCCCGGCGGCGGGATCCCCGGCGCGGGAACCACACCCGGCTGTGGAACCGCTCCCGGCACTCCCGGATGAACGACGGGCGCCACCGGAGCCGTGAGACCGTGCTCTTTGAAGTTCAGAGTGACCGGCACACCTGCGTTGAGAACCTTGACGGTGGTCTCCGTTTCGTTGATTTCCAGCACCTTGAGGTCGCCGTCGGAGTCGCCCTCCGAAAGGCTGAGATATTTGGGCTGCGGCCTGCCCGGCCCGGGTGGGACCATCAACCAGGCGCGCTTCGTGTTCGCGTTGCTGTCCGAACTGATGCCGGTGAATTTGATGTCCACTTTGACAGGTGGCTGGTTGGTGAGAGAAGAGGGATCCGGCGGAGGGGGCGGGTCCTGGAGGCCAAATGGATTTCGGTCAATAATGACACGCCACGGATTATCCTTCGACTCAGTGATATCTGCCTGCACTGTCGCGGCAATCAGAAATGCCCCGACGGCCAAACGCAGGGTCCTTTCCGTAGAATTCATGCGCATACAATAGTTCAC
>DATEKZ010000254.1:0-2219 GCA_035277185.1 Verrucomicrobiia bacterium | reverse complement strand
AGCGCAGCCGTCCTCGGCTGCGAGTCCGGGCGGCGTCCCGCCGCACGGAGCAACGCCGGCGAGACGCCGGGCGAACTCGCAGGCGGGACGGCTGCGCTACCGTCACCACGGTTCATGGAGAGCCGTGACCGGACCCGGGGTTCATCGAGTGTCGTGCTCGCCATTGTTCTGGGGACTGCCTCCCTGCTCCAGGTATCCGATCCGGCCCATGCCCAATCAAACACGGCATCGCCGAACTTCGAGCAGAGCCGGGACGAAGTCGTCAGGATTCTCAGCGGGTTCATCAAAGTTGATACTACCAGTCCGCCCGGCAACGAGACAAAAGGGGCTGAATACTTGAAGGCGTTCCTGGACAAGGAAGGGATTGCTTCGGAAATCTTCGAAAAGGAGAAGGGCAGGGGAAACCTGGTGGCGCGGCTCAAAGGCAACGGCAGGAAGAAACCGCTGTTGCTGATGGGACATCTCGACGTGGTGGGTGTCGAACGCAGCCGGTGGACCGTGGACCCATTCGCCGGCGTGATCGAAGATGGCTATCTCTACGGCCGCGGCGCCATGGATGACAAAGGCATGACCGCCGTGTGCCTGGAGGTGCTGATGTTGCTGCATCGGCTGAAAGTGCCCCTCGATCGCGACGTAATCTTCCTGGCCGAAGCGGGTGAGGAAGGAAATACGGAAGTGGGCATGGACTTCATGGTGCGCGAGCACTGGGACAAGATCGCTTGCGAGTTCGCGCTGAACGAAGGCGGTGGAATCCGCGAAACGGACGGAAAAGTGAAGTACGTCGAGGTCGCGACGACCGAAAAGGTGCCGTGGCCGGGCTTCCTCTACGCCAAAGGCACCAGCGGTCATGGATCCCGACCGATCGTGGACAATGCGATTGTTCACCTGGCGAATGCCGTGTCGAAGCTGGCCGCCTGGCAACCGCCCATGCGGTTGAACGAAACAACTCGCGAATACCTGTCGCGCCGCGTGTTGATCAGTCCGCCGGAGCTGGCCTATCTCTACGAACACGTCGAGCATTCGGCGCTCAGCCTCGAGGTGCAGGAAAAACTGCGAACCGCAGACCCGAAGGTGAACGCGATTCTTCGCACCACGGTCTCGCCGACGGTGATGGAAGGCGGCTTCCTCATCAACGTGATTCCCGGAGACGCCCGGGCGCGGTTGGACATTCGGGCCCTGCCGGACGAAGACATGGACGCGCTCGTGGAACAAATGCGCAGGATCGTTGGCAACTCGCGCGTGGAACTGGTCGTGTCGAAGGGCCCGCGCAGTCCGGCGCCGGCATCGCGGCTCGACACGGAGATGTTTCAGGCGTTGGAACGCGCTCAGAAAAAGCTGTTCGTGGATGCGATAACATTGCCTGTGATGCAGACCGGCGCTACGGACTCGGCGTTCCTGCGCCAGAAAGGCGTGCAGGCCTACGGCATTAACACTGTTCTGACAGAACAAGACTCCCTGCGAGGCCACGGCAACGACGAGCGCGTCTCCATTCAAGGCCTGGGACTGTTTCTGCGGTTCATGTGGGAGGTGGCGGTGGATGTTGCCGCTGCGCCCAACACGAGCAGGAACTGAATCACTTTTGATTATCGTCTCTGCCGGGTGTAGAATGAAGCCATCCTTATGAGAAGAGTTTTCCTTTGCTTTACGCTGGTCCTTATCTCCTTTTGCACTGTACGCGCTCAAACTGTTCCGTCCATACAGTTCGATCGAACCTATGGGGGGAGTCGTGGCGATTCTCTGAATGCAATTACTCCGCTGGACGACGGCGGATTATTGGTCGGGGGATATTCCAATTCTGGTACCAACGGAACGAAAACCGCCCCCAACCGAACCCCGTCACCGCCGGGTTCGGAGATTTTCGATAACGATTACTGGGTGTTGAAGATCGATGGAAGTGGAAACCAACAGTGGGACCAAACCTACGGGGGGGGCATGGGCGACGTGCTCACCAGCATCTTGAAGACGACTGACGGGGACTTTCTCCTGGGAGGATACTCGAGGTCACCCGCTTCCGGCAACAAGACCGCGCCCAGTCGCGATGCCTTCCAGGGATCGGCATCGGACTATTGGCTGTTGAAGATTGGGCCGAGCGGCAGCATCCAGTGGGACCAAAGTTACGGCGGAAATTTCTACGATAACCTGACAGGCGTTGCGGTGACGAGCGACGGGGGATATCTGTTGGTTGGCGACTCTGAGTCTGCCGGTGAGTCGGGCAATAA
>DATEKZ010000253.1:0-2241 GCA_035277185.1 Verrucomicrobiia bacterium | reverse complement strand
GCCTTCGGAGATATCGACAACGACGGCGATCAGGATGTTTTCGAGGAGATGGGTGGCGCTTATTCGGGCGATAATTACCCCAGCGTTCTCTACGAGAATCCGGGCAACGGCAACAACTGGATCAAACTGAAGCTCGAGGGTCTGCAGTCCAACCGGTCCGCGATTGGCGCCCGAATCAAAGTGACGGCCGAAACCCCCAACGGCGAGCGTTCGATCTACCGGACAGTCGGAACCGGAGGAAGTTTCGGATGCTCGCCATTGCGGCAGGAAATCGGATTGGGCAATGCGACCGCGATCAAATCGGTCAGGATCGATTGGCCAACGACGGGTAAACACCAAATCTTCACGAATGTCGCAGTCAACCAGATGGTCAAGATTCGCGAGGGCGAACCCACGACGGCATCCGTTCAGCTCAAGAGTTTCAAGCTGGCTTCCGGGGCAGGCGGACACCATCACGGGCACAAACATCACTGACCTGGTCTGGCACCGGCCACAAGGCGCATTGCTGCATCGCGGTTGCGAGCAATCCACCGTTCGTTGCGTCAACCCTCGGCTTCTTTGAAGGCACCTTCGCAGAGTCCGGGTCCCTCAAAGCGGGTTGTAGCTCCTTGCGACGGTTGAAGAGATGTAATAGTCTTGCGATATGAACAACGGGCTCACCGCCGCTACGCTTTTGCTTTGTGCAGTGTGTCTGGACGTCGGGTTGCTCGCCTCAGACGCCGGAGCACCGTCGGGGAAGAAGGTCTATGTTCTGCCGATTCGCGATGAAATTGCACCGCCGATGGTTTTTCTGGTACGCCGGGGAGTGAAGCAGGCCATGGAGGAGAAGTCTGAGTTGGTCGTACTGGATATGGAGACCAATGGTGGACGAGTCGATTCGATGATGGAAATCATCAAGATCCTGAACAACTTCAAAGGACAAACGGTCACCTACGTCAACGACAAGGCGTTTTCGGCCGGCGCCCTCATTTCATTCGCCACGCAGAAAATCTATATGGCGCCGGGAGCCGTGATCGGAGCGGCGGCGCCGGTCGTGATGTCGCCGGGGGGCGGCGGCACGGAGTCCATGCCTGATACCATCGAGGTCAAGTCCGCGTCCGCGATCAGCGCCATGATGCGCGTGAACGCTGAGAAGAACGGTCACAACACAGAGGTTGTCGATGCCATGGTCAAAAAGACCAAGGAATTGGTGATCGACGGACATGTAATCAACCGCAAAGGCGATTTGTTGACGCTGACGGACACCGAAGCGCGCGCCGAGTATGGCAATCCTCCCAAACCGCTCCTGTCGCTCGGAACCGTCGATTCAATCGATAAGTTGCTTGAAAAGCTCGGCTATGCGCAGCGCGAACGTGTTAACGTCGAACCGACCGGCGCCGAACGTGTCGCCTTCTGGATCAACGCCATCAGCCCCTTGCTCCTGATCATCGGCATAGTCGGCATTTACATCGAATTCAAGACGCCCGGGTTCGGTTTGCCGGGAATTGTGGGCATCATTGCATTCGCGCTCTATTTTCTTGGAAGTTACATTGCCGGCTTTTCCGGGATGGAATGGGTGGCCGTGTTCATCGTTGGCCTGGCGTTGGTGGCGCTGGAGTTGTTCGTGTTTCCCGGCACCGCCGTTTTGGGTCTTGCCGGCGCTGCCTTGATGCTCGTCGCTCTGGTGATGGCGATGGTGGACGTGTATCCGGGAATGCCGAGCGTGCCGACCTTCGAGAAGTTGGAACTTCCGCTGAGAGATCTCCTGATCGCGTTCGTGGGCGCCGCCGTGGCCGTTGGCGTTTTGAGCCGGTGGCTCCCCCGCACATCGATCTATGGCAAACTCGTGTCGCAAACGGCGAGCGGGGTAAACACTGTGATCCAACTGGAGAGCAAACAAGCCTCGGAGATCGGCCAGGTTGGGGTGGCGCTGTCGCCCTTGCGTCCCGGCGGCAAGGCGCAGTTTGGCAGTGAGATTCTCGACGTGATGTCGCAGGGCGAGATGATCGAGAAAGGACGCCGGGTCAAGATCATTGGCCACAGCGGCACGGAGGCGATCGTCGAGGCGGTGAGCTGACCCCGCCGGCGCTCAGGGTTTATCCGGGGACGCCGATTCGGCGGATGGCTGGGGCTTCTCGAGTCGTCGTTCCTTGAAGAGCTCTTCGAATTTCCTTCGTTGTTCCGGGGTGAGCTCGTCGCGGATGCGTTGCCGCATCTGTCGGAATTCATCGCGCGTTCTGGGGGCAACCTCGTCGAGAATTG
>DATEKZ010000252.1:0-6262 GCA_035277185.1 Verrucomicrobiia bacterium | reverse complement strand
CCGGCTTGATGCACTCCGATGATCCTCAGATTCGCGCAGCAATTTGATTTGCCGACGCGACAGGGATAACAACCGCCGCAACCGAGGAACGGCTCGACGACAACCAGTTGCCCGGCTTTCAGGCCGCGCACATTCGCGCCGACACCAGCGACGCTGCCGCAGATTTCGTGTCCGCCAATGATGGGGTAGGCGGCGTAGGGGTTTTTGCCCTGGTAGATATACAGGTCGCCCGCGCAGATGCCGACGGCCTTCACCGCGACGAGCACTTCGTCCGGACCGGGCCCGGGAGTTTCCCAATCGCCGACGTGCATCTTCTGCGGCGCATCAAAGATGGCGGCCTTCATAGCGGTTGAGAGGTTGGGAATCGAGATTGAGAAACTGCTAATGGGTAATTGGCAAAACGTCGAGCCAGTCACCCGGCCTTAAAACCACTGACTTGGGCACCTTCTCGCCCCGGGCCTTCGCGTCGTCGAGCAATCGATTGAACTCGCGCACCTCATCGCAATCAGGATTGATATAGTGACACGGCAACACGGTTTCAAGGCCGAGCCACTGCGCGGCGAGCGCGCCTTCGCGCGGGCTCATCTCGGCGGTGAGCATCTGTCCCGGCATCGGCCAGCGGTGGAGAATCTCCAGCGGATTGGCAATGCCGATGCAACCAATCGTCGGTTGATACAACTCCGCCTGCAGTTTCATATCACTGAAGATCGCCGTGTCGCCATAGTGGTAGAAGCGGACACCGGGATCGACATAAACGACAAAAGCCATCGGCACGCCGGATGCAAATGTACCGTCCGGCATTTTGAGCTGCGACCAGTGGTGGCATTCGATCGGCTGGACTTTGATGCCCGCCACCTCAACGGCAATGCCCCACGTCGTCGCGCGAATCTGTGTCGCCGGAATTCCCTTTGCCGTGAGATACGCTTTGACTTCGCCGCCGCAAATGATCGGGGCATTTGTCCGCCGCGCGACTGCCTCGGTGTCGCCGAGATGATCGGCAGCCGCATGCGAGACGATGATCAAATCCACACGCTCCAATTGGTCCGACTTCAACGGGCTGCCGGGATTCTCGTCGAGAAACGGATCAAGGAGAATGTGTTGCCCCTTGCTCGTGACGATTTCGTAGGCGGCGACGCCGAAGAAGCGAATCCGGGTCATGGATCAGTCGTTGGTTGTCCGTTGTCGCCGAAAAATCCCTTCATGGTTTGCGAGCCGGGGGAAATGTTCCTTCCAACGCCTTGATTGACCATACCATCGCGCTGTTGAAAGGCGTCGGGATACCGAGTCGCCGGCCGGCCTCGACCACCGCACCGTTGATCACGTCGATCTCCGTAATGCGTTGCTTCTCGACATCCTGAAGCATCGAGCCCTTTGCGGTGGGTGCGAGTCGTTTGAGCAGCCCGGTGATCGCGTCCCAGCGCTCGTTGAAATCGAGGTCGATGTGTTGCGCGTTGGCGACCCCGACCGTCTCCTGAAGGAGAGCCCGCATCAGTTCCATCATCGGCTCGTGTTGAATCAACTGCGGCGCGTGAAGGCAAAGCAAGGCCGAAGTTGGCAGCGTGCAGACATTTAACGCGAGTTTGGACCAAATCTCCTTGAGCACCTGGCCGGTCGGCGTGACTTCAATGCCGGCTTTGTTGAACAGGCCCGCGATGTCCGCCAGCCGCTGGGTCGTCTTGCCGTCGAGTTCACCGACGAACGTCATTCCCGTGCCGCTATGCAGCACGTGTCCCGGGCCAAGCGCGGATGCGCTGTGATAGCAAACCCCCAGCAGTAGTTTGTCTTGTCCGACGATGCCCGCAATGCGCGGGCCGTTGCCCCAGCCGTTCTGGAGCGAGAGCACGACCGTTTCCAACCCGATGCATGGCAGCGCGTTTTTTACTGCCGCTTCGGTGTGGTAACACTTCACGAACACGAGGATCAGATCGACAATACCGATTTTCGCGGGATCGTCCGTTGCCGGGACGCGAATCGTTTCACTGTTGCCGGCCTTGTCATCGACTCGAAGGCCCTTGGAGTTGATCGCGTCAACGGCCTCGCGCCAGACGTCAATCAGTGTGACGTCGTTGCCCGCCTTGGCGAGCAAGCTGCCAATGACGCTGCCCATCGCCCCGGCTCCAATGACTGCGATTCTCATTCGCTCTTTGCGGCGCCCGCGATTCGTTCCACTACATTCCGACGCAATAAAGATTCTTCTCCGTGCGAATAAACAAATTGCCCTGCGAAACCGCCGTCGACGCCTGGCATTTCTCGTTCAGCGGATTTTTCGAGACGATTCTGAACTTCGGCCCCGCCTCGAAGACCGTGGTGACGCCTTCCTCACTCAGCACATAGACATTGCCGTCGGCGTACACGGGCGAAGCGCAGAAATTTCCACCGACCCGTTCCTCGTAAACCATCTCACCGTTGTCTGCCTTGAAACAGTAGGCCACACCTTTGTCGGCGATCGTGTAGAGATAGGGCCTCACGTAGAGCAACGAGGGTTGGGTGGGAGCGCCCTTGCGTTGTTCCCAGGCGATATGGGTCGCCGTAACCTCCCCATGGCCGCCGGTTTTCACGGTGCGAAGGGTCGTCTTTTCGAAGCCCGATGAGGTGAAGATCAGGCCGTCGCCCGTCGCAAAACCCGGCGTCACTCCTTCGCCCTGGCTGTAAACAGTCCAGATCAACTCGCCGGTCCTGGGATTGAAACCCTGGATCGCGTCGCCCGCGCAACTGATGAGCTGCGTCTGACCGCTTTCCTGAAGGATGTTTGGGGTGACATGCGCGATCCGCGATTTGCCGCGCCGGCCGGTCCAGACGCGTTTGCCGGTGCGCACGTCGAGCGCAACCACCTGTGCCTTGTCCCACGGGATTTGCCAGCCGAGCCTCTCGTCGTCCGTATTGTTCGGCCAGTCGCCGGCTTTCAAGACGCGGTTACTGCCGTCGTAAGCCATGATCAGCAATCTGTCGTGCAGGATCGGGGACGCTCCAAGCCCGTGGCGGCTGTAATGCTGCACCTCCCGATTCGTCCAGAGAACGTTGCCGGCAAAGCCAAGAGCGACCACGCTCCCATCGCCAAATACGGCATAAACTCTGTCACCATCGGCGCACGGCGTCGGTGTGGCATACGAATTCTTCCCTTCCTTTCGCAGAGGGACTTGCTCCAGGACGACCCTGTCCCAGAGAATTCTGCCCGAGGTTCGTTCCAGAGCCATGACGTGGCACTTTGTTCCGTTCTCCGTTGCCGTCGTCACGAACACGTGGTTGCTCCAGACAATCGGCGACGACCAGCCCTCGCCGGGAATCGCGACTTTCCAGACAATGTTCGATTCGACGCTCCATGAGATGGGGAGGCCCTTCTCGGTCGATGTCCCCTGCCCTGTCGTCCCGCGGAAACGCGGCCAATTCCCGGCGGCAGCAGAAGGCAAAAGTAACCCGAGGCACACCAGCGAATACAGTATGGTTCTCATGGTTCTGTCTGACGACTTCGCGGAGTGTAGCTGATGAGGTTTATGTGCGCAGCGAAATTGTTGACTCATTTCCGGCGGCTGCTCAATTCACCCTCTGCCAGCAGCAGAAACGTCACAAAACCACGAGATGCGTCGAGCGACGCCACGCGCTGCCGGAAAACCGCTGAAGCCGTCGTGTCCATAGACTCAGCGTCTTAGAGACTGCCATTGACGGCAAACGAGCGCGCTGGGTTTTCCGACGTCAGCTTGCCAATCAGACGTTCGCCAACACCACTCCGCTGCAACGCCGGGAGGAAGGTATCGCTGATGTAATTGTAGTCACGAACCTCGCCGCCATTCTCCTGCCCAACCCAATACCAGCCGTTGTCATGCGACAACAACAAGCGGTCAGCGTGCTTCTCCAGCATGACCGTCACAAGTTTCAGATGTTGCTCCAGCGGCTGACGGCTGATGGCGTCGAACGATACCCACGCCCCCAGCTCCGCGATCTGTTGATTGATATGAACGCCGTGGCCGTCCGAGTGGGCGACGAGGAAACGTGACGGAATGGCCCCTTCCTGGATAAAGAGTCTCGTCGCGGCAAGCCCCGCCGGTCCTCCTCCGGTGTGGCACGTGACCGCAAGTCCCGTCCGCTTCGACGCGCGGGCGGAAGCGCGGACGATCTTTTCATCAATGTCAGACAGTTTTGGCGGATCGCCTTTCGCTTCGTCCACTCCAATCTTCATGAATCCGGGTTTCACTTCCGTGTCCTCGATTCCCCGGTTCCATTCCAGCACCCAACGATCGGCAAGTTGGTCCGCGGTCTCCTCGTACGCGTGTTTCGGGACGAATTTGTCGCCCGCACCGCCGTAATAGCCGGTGTTGGTCACGATGTGGAGGCCGGTCGCCTCGGCGAGCCTCTTCAGAACGCGCGGGTCGCGTCCGATGTAAGCCGGCGTGCAATCGAAAAAGCCGGTGACCCCGCGCTCCTTCAACTGCGCGAGCACCGGTTGCATCCGCTTCAGCACGGCGTTGACGTCCCAACGATGGCGGCCGGTCTGTTCCGCGCCAATGAAGTCGCACATGACGTGTTCGTGGACGAGCGCGCGGCCGAGTTTCGACGCCGGTACAGGACCGAGCACGGTTTGGATGAAAGGCTCCCTTTGCGAAGGACCCAGCAAAACGTCTGCCGCCCGTAACCAGGGTGCGACGACGCAGAAAGACGCGGTCGCAAGAAAGCGCCGGCGAGTGGGCGAAGGCAATGAAGGAGGGTCTCCCACGACCTCCCGTTCCCGACCCCTTACTTGGGCGGAGCGATGTGGTTGGTCATCCATTGATAATCCGGCAGCTCTGAAGCCCCGATGAACGGCAGATCCGGATAGGGACGCGGGGTGGAGCCATCGTTGTCAATCCTCACCTTTTTACTGACGTCCCTGGCGCCGGGTACTCCTTCGCCGCGTCGTCGAGCACCAAAACCCAATCCAGCATCTCGCCTTTGTCCGGCGGCGTGAACTCGCGCTCGCCGGAGTTCGCGTATCGCCCAACTTCGCTGGCCTTTCCATCACGTGGATTGAACCACCAGGCGGTCACCTTCGGCCCTTTGATTGCGTTCATTCGCACTTTGAACTTCCGGCCCACCGGAGCATAGACCATGGCGTAGCTCCCTTCAGCATCGCGCGTCGCGACGAACCGATAGCGCCCCGTGCCCGGAACGGCCGTCGGCACCAGGTCGGTCACAATGATGGAGTCGTCTGGAATTCGTGTGAGGAAAGGGCGTGATTCAATCAGCCATCGACCGTATCGCATCTGGCCTGCGCCGGGTTGGTCGATGGCCTCGGACCAGGGCAACAGCGGGTTGTTGATCGGATTGCGTGGCGATGTCCACATCTGCCAGACCGAGTGATGGCCGTAGGTGTGTCCGAACGCGCCGGTGAAAAGGTTCCAATAGAGCGGCCGGCGAACGTCGCTCGCAATCGAATGGCCGAGCTCCTTCGCCTTGAAAGAAACGGGATGGTCTTCGTAAATCGGTTCCCCATCGAGCACCGGTTTGACGGGAGTGCGGTCATAGTCAACGCGCGTCTGGTCATATCGTCCCGTAAACTCCGGCACGTGTCCGTTCTGTCTCATGTTGAAGTCGAGCCACTGCGCGTCGTGGAACCAGGTGGACGACCCTTGTCCACCTGTCGGATGAAACGTGTGCAGATGTGTGCCGCCATCGCCTTTGTGGAGACCCAGCGCCATCCGACGGATGATCTCCTTGTGCGTGTCGCTCTCCACTGGCCGGTCGCCGCCCAGAATCCAGATGATGGCCTTGTCTTTGTAACGCTTGCCGAGCCATTCGCCGTAAACCTCGGCATTGTCTGGATTAAAAATTTCCGGGCCAAGGCCCCACTTCTTGTTCCACTTGTCGCCCCACGTCGGAAGAAAGCCAATGAACATCCCAAGCGAGTTGGCCTTGTTCACGATGTAATCCACGTGGTCCCAGTAATCGTCACCCTGCTTTACGTCGGGCTTGCCCGGATCATTGCGGACCAGTGGACGATGACCGTAAGGGTTCGGATCGTTAAGGCCATCGAGTTCTGCCAAGGCCACAGACTGAATGACCGTAAATCCCTTTTTCGCCCGGTTCTCCAGATAGCGATCCGCCTCCTCACGGTTCAGGCGATGGAACAGCTCCCAAGCCGTGTCACCGAGCCAAAAAAACGGCTTGCCGTCTTCGTAAACGACGAAGCGCCCGTTGTCGCTGACTCTAAGACGCTGCAGGACAATGTTCCCTGACGCGCCGAACGAAAAAGTCACTGCCCACAATACCGCACAGAAGGAACAAATCCATG
>DATEKZ010000251.1:0-4390 GCA_035277185.1 Verrucomicrobiia bacterium | reverse complement strand
GGCAGAGAACCCCGCGGCAGCGCATTTCCGGAAGGATGTGCAGCCGATTCTGGTCAAGTATTGCTACGATTGTCATGGCGACGGGATGAACAAGGGGAAGGTCGCTTTCGACGAATTCAAGTCCGACGATGAGCTGCTCGGGAAACACGATCTCTGGTCGAAGGTCCTGAAGAACTTGCGCGGCGGCCTCATGCCGCCGGAAAAGAAGCCGCGACCGTCCGCCGAGGAAGTGCGACGTCTGGAGAACTGGGTCAAACGGGAGGCCTTCGGAATCGATCCGAAAGACCCGGATCCGGGTCGCGTGACGATTCGCCGGCTCAACCGCGTGGAGTATCGCAACACCATCCGCGATTTGATGGGGTTCGATTTCAAAGTGGACGACGAGCTGCCGCCGGACGACACCGGTTATGGCTTCGATAACATCGGCGACGTGCTCACGGTGTCTCCCATGCTTCTGGAAAAGTATATGCAGGCCGCAGAGACGATTGTGGCGGCGGCCGTGCCCAGAGTGACGCGCGTGGTGCGGGAAAAGACAATCTCGGGAAACGCCTTCCGCAAGCCGGACAGCCAGGGCAGCGGCGGACGGAATAACGACCGCTACTCGTTCTACGACGACGTGACGCTGGCGCATGTGTTCAAGGCAGACCAGGAGGGGAGCTATCGCGTCGAACTGGAGCTGGAAGTGGGTGGCCAGTTCGATTTTGATCCGGGCCGTTGCCGCGTCGTGTTCAAAGTGAACGACCGTGAACTCCTGTCACAGGAGTTGGGCTGGCACAACAATAAGAAGTTCCGATTCAATTTCGATGAAAAATGGACGGCGAGTGAGCATCGGATGACGCTGGAGTTGCATCCGCTGACGCCGGTCGAGCAGAAGAAGAACTCGCTGGACCTTCGCATTGCAGCAGTGCGGGTTCAGGGGCCGCAGGAAAAAGAGCATTGGGTCCGTCCGAAGAACTTCGAACTGTTCTTTTCAAAAGACCCTCCCGAAGAAATCGGCGCGCGCCGCCTATATGCCCGCGAAGTTTTGAGTCGCTTCGCGAACAAGGCGTATCGGCGTCCGGTGGATGACCGTACGTTGGACCGCCTGGCGGCGATTGCCGAGAGCGTTTATAGCCAGCCGGGCAAAGGCTTCGAAGACGGCGTGGCACAAGCGATGGTCCCGGTGCTGGCTTCGCCGCGGTTCCTGTTCCGCGTGGAGGAAACGACCGTAGCGGCAGGCGTCCCGCCTGCCGTAGAGCCGGGCGTCTCGCCCGGCGAGACCGGCGCGCGGTCGAAACAGGGCACCAAAGGAGGGAAGGTTGGGGCGGACGGCAAGATGCCGTCCTCTACGGCAGGCGGGACGCCCGCCACTACCGTTTATCCACTCGTTGACGAGTATTCACTCGCTTCCCGGCTCTCCTACTTCTTCTGGTCCACGATGCCCGATGAGGAATTGTTCCGCCTGGCCGGGCAGGGCGAGTTGCGGAAAAATCTCGGTGCGCAAGTCAAACGAATGCTGGGAGACGTGCGCTCGCAGGAGTTGGTCGAAAACTTCGTTGGCCAATGGCTGCAGGTCCGTGACGTGGAGGGCATCGACATCAATGCGCGCGTCGTGCTCGCCCGGGACAGCGGTCAGGAAGGGAGTTTTCAGCGCGACCGGCGCCGCTTCCAGGAACTTCGTGACATCCCCGATGAAAAGCTGACTTCGGAGCAGCGGGCCGAACTTGAGAAAATGCGCGAACAATTTCGCCGCCGCCAAAACCGGCCGCAGGTCGAACTGGACCGCGACCTCCGCCGGGCGCTGCGGCAGGAAACCGAGATGCTCTTCGCCCATGTCCTGCGCACCGATCGCAGCGTGCTGGAGTTGATCAACAGCGGTTACACTTTTCTGAACGAACGCCTGGCCAGGCATTACGGCATCACCAACGTGTTCGGCAACGAAATGCGGCGGGTCGATTTACCTGAAGACCATCCGCGTGGCGGCGTGCTGACGCACGGTTCCGTGCTGATCGTCACCTCGAACCCCACCCGCACGTCGCCGGTGAAGCGCGGTCTGTTCATCCTCGACAACCTCCTTGGAACGCCGCCGCCTCCGCCGCCGGCAGACATCCCGCAGTTGGAGGAATCGGAGAAGGAATTCAAGGACCGACAGCCGACGCTGCGCGAAGTGCTGGCGATTCACCGCGAGAAGCCCTTGTGCAGTTCCTGCCACAACCGCATGGACCCGCTCGGTCTGGCGCTGGAGAATTTCAACGCGCTCGGCATGTGGCGCGAGAAGGAACGAGGGCAGCCCGTGGACGCCACGGGCAAGCTGATTACCGGCGAGCCGTTCCAAAGCATCAACGACGTGAAACGCATCCTGACCAACGAACGCCGCATGGATTTTTATCGCTGTCTCACCGAAAAGCTGCTTACCTATGCGCTGGGACGCGGTGTGGAATACTACGACGTGGAGAGCGTGGATCAGATTGTGGAGCGGCTCGAGAAAGAGAACGGGCGGTTTTCCGCCCTGCTGATGGGCATCATCGAGTCGGCGCCCTTCCAGAAGCGGCGGACGGTTTCCGCGGTGACCTCCGTCGAACCGACCGGGCAGGCAGAACAACGTGTGCTAACCAAATCGGAACTATGAAAAAGAGCCATTCGCTGAATCTCGACATTGAGGCGCAACGATTCGCCAGTCTGAACCGCCGCCATTTTCTGCGCGGACTCGGCGCGTGTCTGGCGTTGCCCGCGTTCGAGTCACTCCGTCCGTTCGGCCTGCTCGCGGCCGAGGCAAAGGCAGCCGGCCAGTTGGCAACGACGTCAACCGGCGCCCCATTGCGCATGGGTTTCGTTTACTTCCCGAACGGCGCCATCCAGCCGAATTGGTGGCCCAAGGGGGAGGGGAAAGACTTCGAACTGGCCCGCACGATGGAGCCGCTGGCGAAAGTGAAGCATCAATTGCAAATCCTCGGAGGCATGGACCACGTCAATGCCACGCCCGGCCCGGACGGCGCGGGCGATCACGCGCGGGCCAGCGGCACGTTCCTTACGGGCGTCCGGGTCAAGAAGACGGCCGGCGCCGACATTCAAGCCGGCATTTCCATCGATCAGGTGGCCGCCAACCAGATCGGTCATCTTACCCGTTTCCCATCGCTGGAGCTCACCTGCGATGCCGTTCGAAAATCCGGCAACTGCGATTCCGGCTATTCGTGCGCCTACCAGTACAACCTTGCCTGGCGTTCCCCGAACACGCCGGTGGCGCCCGAACCGAATCCGCGTCACCTCTTCGAACGCGTCTTCGGCGCCGGCGCGCATGGCGAGCGCCGTGAAGGTCTCAAGCGCCGCCAGGACCAGCAGCGGTCCATCCTCGACTTCGTGCTCGACGACGCGCGGAGCCTGCAGAATCAGCTCAGCTACCGCGACAAGCAGAAGCTCGACGAGTATCTGGGCAGCGTGCGGGAGATTGAGAAGCGCATCGAGAAAGCCGAGCGCTTCGGCAAGACGCCCGACCCCGCGATCGATACGCCCGCCGGCATTCCGCCGAGTTTCGAGGAGTACATTCAGGTGATGTTCGACATGATGATCCTGGCGTTTCAGACGGATTCCACGCGCATTGCGACGTTTCTGCTCGCGAACGAAGGCAGCAACCGCGCTTTCTCCGAGATCGGCATTGCCGAAGGGCACCATTATCTGACGCATCATCAAAACAAGCAGGAGATGGTCGACAAGGTTGCGGAAATCGATCTCTGGTACATGAAGCAACTCGCGAAGTTCCTGGAAAAAATGGAACAAACAAAGGACGTGGACGGCAAATCGCTGCTCCACAACTCGATGATCGTCTATGGCAGCGGCAACGCCGATGGCAATCGCCACACTCATGTGAACCTGCCGGTTATCCTGGCCGGCGGCGGCGGCGGCACGCTGACTCCAGGCCGATTCGCGAAGTTCGGCGGTGTGCCGATGAGCAACATGCTTCTCAGCATGGCAGACCGTCTCGGAGTCCAGGGCGTCGAACGGCTGGGAGATTCCACGGGCAGGGTTGAGGGGATTTAGCCTAGCATCGCTTCCTGTGGTTGGCCGCAACTTCAGTGGAATGGAACGTTTGCCCCGCGTGGTTATGAAGTTCGATTCGTTTGAGGAATTGGAGAGGTATTTGCGCGGATTCGACACGTGGGATCATCGAGGGGGACACGACTTCTCGGGAATGGTATGTCTGCTAGGCGCTTGTTTAGACAATTTGCGCAAATTTGCTCTACCAATAGAGTTGGAAGAGCTGCCAGAGCGCTTGGAGCCCCATCAGCTGGCTTTTTTACACCGAATCATAGGCAAGGACGACAAGAAGAATGTTTTCTAGCGGGAACAATAGAGGTCATTGGGTCAACTTTGCGGCGCGCCTCAGTCCTTAGCCGTAACGATGCAGTTAGAGAAA
>DATEKZ010000250.1:0-3026 GCA_035277185.1 Verrucomicrobiia bacterium | reverse complement strand
TGAAACTGAACTGCCCTTCCGCTGTCAGGCCGAGGTCCGCGAGCGGCGCGGTCAGGATGGCGTTGGCCGAGTTGAGGTCGGCATCGGTGAAAAATAAGGGCGTCACCGTCTCGTCGGCGAAATTGAACACGCTCACCACGTTCTGGCCGGTAGCCCCGAATCCGCCCAACTCGCTCGTGAACACGACGACATCGAATTCACCGTCGAGGTTGTTGTCGATAAAGATGTCAAACTCGGCCGGATAGTTCGGATGCGCGCGCTGGCCAAAGGTGTTGATGGCAAACTGGATTCCCAGCTCACCGCCGCCGATGTCCACCAACCGCGCGCCCACGGACTGGAGATCGATGATCGCGAAGCTGTCGCCCGGACCGGGCAACAATTGCCTCCGTATTCTCGGGCTGGTTCCGGTGAGAGAGAAGACGTCCACGCGACCGTTGATCGCCCCACTCCGGTTGCTTAAGGGCAGTGTTCCCTCTCCGTCCCTGTTGAGGCGGACCTCGTGCGTCGCCGGTTGAACGTCCGCGGCACGGTGCGGAAGAATCTGCCAGGCGAGATGCGCGCTGTCGGCTCCGTTCGCCAACGTGACGTAACCGTCGAACTCCACGCCCTGAAGCAACGACCCGCGCCCGCCCAGCGACCCGCCGTTGAGGTTCCAGACCGGCAGCTTGCCGACGTTGACCCTCAACAGGACTTCGAACGACGCACTGCCATTGGGGGGAACAAGGACACCAGGCGGCGTCTCCACCGTCACCGCCCCGCCGGCCGCGTCGTTTTCATAACGGAACTGCGACGAGATCGCATAGCGGCGCACCTGGTTCGAGTAGTTACGCACCATGACGCGCCTCCTGAACGTGGCGTTGTCAGACAGCGCGTGGTAACCGAACGACAGACTGCCGGTGAAATCCTGCGCGTCCCAGGCCGCCGTCTTGCTGTCCAGAGCGTCCTTCACGCGCACCTCGCCGCCGCCAATCCGTGTGATGGGGGCGAGCACGCCGGGTTGCAACGCGGGGTCGGTTTGGATGTCCGTCTCCGCCGTGTTCATGAGCAGCGACTTGATCTCCGCCGGTAGCCGGTTCGGATAGGCCTGAACGAGCAAGGCCACGCTGCCTGCCACCATCGGGGTCGCGCCGGACGTTCCACCGAAGGCGGTCTCGCCATCGCCCGTACCGACTTCCGCCGAAACGGACGCGCCCGGTGCGCTGATGTCGGGTTTGATGGCATTGTCGCTGTAGCTTGGGCCCCGCGCCGACGAGGAGACCATGCTGCCAATCAACGGAACGAACACGCTGGGCGAAACGGTGACATTGACGACCGCGCCGCCGGAAAGTTGTGCTTTGATCCTGTTCGCGTCGGCCTGCGTGATGATGAGCGTCTCGACGAACGTATCGCCGCCGCCAAAGCTGAACGAGACGGCGTCACCCGGCGCGACCAACCCGATCAGCACCGCCGTTGCCCCCGCCCTGGCCGCGCGATCCACCTTGAGGCTGACCGCGCAACCCCCACGATCGATCAGCGCCACCTTGCCGGCCGGATTTGCCAGATACACGTCCTCCGGACTCTCGGGCGTGACGGAACCTGCCGGACAACCGCGCCCGACAAACACGACGTCACCCGTGAATCCCGCAACGATCGGCGCCCACCCGACCGTTTCTGTGTTGCGATACTGGCCGGCAATGGCCGCCGGGGAATTCACGACCAGCGGGAAACGTTTCGCACTCGGCACCTGCGTCTGCGCAACGCTGATGGCCCCCGGCGTCGTGCTCGGCGAACTGACAATGTAAGGACGGTCCGCCGCGTTGCCGGCCGCCACAACGACAGCGACACCGAGCTTGACGGCGTTGGCCGAAGCTTCGCTCAGGTCGTCTTCCCGCTGTCCGTAATTGGAACCGAGCGACATATTGATCACGTCCACGGCGTCGGAGATGTCGCCATCGCCATTCGGGTCGAGAGCGAAATCCATCGCCTGCAACAGCGCCACGCCGCTGCAACTCGTTGCGATCGCACTGCAACCCTTGAGCGCATAAAGAGTCACTCCAGGCGCCACACCGTTGACGCCGCCGATGATGTCAGCCACGTGAGTGCCATGGCCTCCGAAGTCAATGGGGTCCGGGTCGGGCTTCAAATCGCCCTCCGGCCACACTTCGCCCACAAAATCAAAACCACCCGCCACTTTGTCTGTCGGGAAGAGTCCGTCCGTCGTGGTGTTCTTCGCGTCACCCGGTTCAACGCCGTACGCGGCTTCGTACGCTGCCACCGTGCCCGTTCCGCCGAAGTTTTTGTGGGTATAGTCGATGCCGGAATCAATCACGGCGACTGTGACTCCGGCGCCGTTGATGCCGGCTGCCTGAACCGCCTTGGCGCCGATGTAGGGAACTGTTTCGGTCAAATCGAGTTTGTAATTCATGACCGGACGGATCGAAACGACGTTCGGCAGATTGGCGATCGTCGGAATGCGGGAGGCGTCCACGCGGAGGATCACCGCGTTAAGGGCCTTGGTGACACGGCCGATTTCGCGGCCTCCCAATGAACGGATCGATTGAACCAGTTCGTCCTGCTTGCGGGAGAGCTGGCTGACATGGTCCCGTTGTTGCGCGCGGGTCAGCCGGCCGCCCCGCTTCTTGGCGCCTTCACCCTGGGCAATCACCAGCGGGGCGTCGCCCAGGCGCACCACGATCTCGACTTCACCGTAGGCCTGGTTGAGGCGTCGATCGACCGGCGCGCTGGTTCCGCGTGGAAGGGCCAGGTGGGAGACATCAGGAACAGACACACGCTCGGCCGCGGCGAGAGACAGGACCGGAGCGAGCGCCGACAGAAGGGATACGAGGAAGAGCTTACGCATAATGACCTCCAGCAATAGGGTTGTGCTTTGGTTGCTGCATGAGAGAAGCCGTTTGGACCCTCTCCACTGGTGACGTGGCAAGAGATACTCCTCTGCTGAATTCTGTCAAATCATTAGAGGCCCCGTTCTTTTGCCCATGGGCGGAACCTTGCTTCGGCCTGAATCGGGCTGCTTTGACTCCCGGCTG
>DATEKZ010000249.1:0-3795 GCA_035277185.1 Verrucomicrobiia bacterium | reverse complement strand
CCTGTCGTATCCATAGATCGTAGGATTCCCGCTGGTGAGTCTGGCGACCACCTGGGCGCTTGCGGCTGGCTGGCCCCACACCAATTCTGACGGTGCGGTCACCACAGTCACCAGGCCCGCAGGTAATCCGGCCGCCATCGGGTGCGTCGCGTTGACAATGTCAATCATTGTCTGGCCCGTGGTCGTTCCGCGGTCGGTCGTTCCGCCCACGGTCGTCCAGGCCATGTCATCCTGGACCGCCTGCTCCCAATCGATCACCGGAACGGCGACGTCCTTGTAGGTGTCCAGGACGTTGCCTGACGGAACTGTCGACGAAATAATGACGATGTCTTTACCGGTCGCCATGGAGACGTCATCCGTGACCGAACTGGCAACCTCCACGAAATAACCCCGGGATTCGAGACGGCTCTGGAGGATTCCGTCGCTGGCATTCACCGTCGCGGGGTCGGTGCCGCTGAGCACGAACAGTGCACCGCGCTCAAAACCAATCGTGATTTGCGCGCTGGCCGCGATTTGATTGCCGGCCAGATCGCGGACTCCGGTCACTGTCAGCGTATTGGTGGTTCCCCTTGCAATCGGCGACGCAGTCAGGACCACGGACTTGCCGTCCGTCTGAAGCGCGGCAGCGCTGACGGTGATGCCATTATTGATCGTGTAATTCGCGGGGATATTTGCGGAGGCGGCCTGCATCAACTCGGAGAACACGACCGTTACTTTTGTATTGTCGGCGAAACTCCGGCGGGCTGAAACGAGCGTGGGCGGCACGGTGTCGGTCTGTATGGTGACGACGGCCTCGGCGCTGTTCCTTGTTGCACCCAGAATCGTGACGACGGCGCGATATCGTGCTCCGTTGTCGGCCATCGTCAATGGCGAGGTTGTATAGGTGCTGCTGGTGGCCCCCGCAATGTCTGAAAAGGCCCCCACGGGAGCGGCCTTCTGCCATTGATAGCTCGGGGTTGAGGTGCCGCTGGCTGCGACCGTAAACGTCGCCGTGCTGTTTTCGAGGATGGTAGCGTTCTGTGGCTGCTGCGTGATGTTGATGACGACGGTACTCAGATCGAGGAAAATGCCGATTGCGGATCCGGTGAGACGCGAAGCCGCGCCAGTGGCCGGGTCAGCTTCCGAAACCATCTTATAGGTCACCTCGGCGCCATCGCCACCGCCGCCTTCCTGCCATTGCGCTTCAAGGTAGTAGTACTGATTCTGGACCAGCGTGATCGTGTTCCCCGTGGGCCATTGCGTATCAGGATAGGAATCTGAAGCCTGCTCAGTGCCAATGGCGGCCGTCCAGGTTCGGTTATCACTCCACGTCGCCTCTGCGGCGATGGCTTGCTTGTTCGCGGGATTATCATCCGTACTCAGGAAGAGCTGCGCGTTGTCGTCCACCGTGATGTAAAAAACGTAGTCGCCGCCGGCCGGGGCCTTGAACCACCCGTAGCCGCGCGCGCCGTAATTATCACCCAAGTCTCGACCGGACTCGAAAAGCGACCGGGCAAACGCCCGGTCCGGAACGCGGCCGAAGTCACCGTCCGCGAGGTTGTTCGTCAAGGCGCCGATCGTGATGCCGCCGTTCCAAATCTGCCACTGCACCGTATTTTGGACAAACTGCACGCTGCTGAACTGAATCGTGCTGTTCGCGGCGATCGTGTTTGGCGTTGCGGCCCTGTCCTTCACGTTGCTCACGGTCAGTGTATAGGTTGTGTTTGGGACTTGCGCGGAGGTTCTGAGAACAACTCTCGTATCGTCCAGGACGATCACACTTGAAATCGTCACGCCGCCGCTGATGCCGTAGTTCCCCGCTGTCCCCACGCTCGTCGCGTCCATCCGTTCGGAGAAGACAACCGACACTCCACCCAGAGGCGAGGTGGAGGTGCTCCCGCCTGCGGCGGAGACAATCGTGGGAGGCGTCGTATCCGTATTCACGGTCAGCGTGGCGGGATTACTCGTCACAGGCGATCCTGCCGCGCCCGTAACGGTCACAGTAAACTGTGCGCCGTTGTCGAGTGCGGAAACGAACTGAATCGAGTAAGTGTGGTTGGTGGCGTCGAGAATGTCCACGCCGCCTTTCTTCCATTGATAGGCATAGCTGGGCCACAACGGCGTTCCGTCTGCCACCACGCTGAATATCACAGGAGCGCCTTCCAGAACGGTCTGACTTTGCGGCTGAGTGGTGATGCTCACGTTGCCGAAGGTTTTGTCAATCGATGACAACTGGGTGCCGGGAATTGGAGAGACTCCGTCGATGCTGACCGCCAGGCTATCACCGCCACCACCCTCTTTCACGAGGGCTTCAATGTAGTACGGCTGGTTGGCAGTCAGGTTGATTGCGGTTCCACCGCCAGGCCACTCGGACGCTGTGTAGAGACTCGAGTTCTTTGCGTTAACATCGCTGCCACCGGCCGTCGAATCCCACGCTCTGACTGGCGACCACGCCGTTTCCCGGGCAATCACTTTCTTGTTGGCGGGGTTGCTGTCCGTGCTCAGATAGAGAACGGCATTGTCGTCGGCGGCAAGATAGAACGTGTGCGCTCCAGTCACGGTCGGATAAAAGTAACCGATGATCTGAATGCCGTAATTGTTCTTCACGTCTCCGACGGGTTGGGAGCCGTCCTCGAGGGCCGGCCACTCGAACACGGTCGAGTAGTTTATTAAATCCGGGTTGTTGGGAAAACTGGCGTTGTTGGTCAAGTCCGCGAGGGTCGTGCCTCCTATGTTGAGGAATTCTTTTGCCGTAATGACGCCTTGAGGCGCGGTTGGCGACGCCGCGGTTGCCATGTACGTCCCGATGCCGGTGAGCAGGCATGCGGCCATAAGGGGAGGTAACGCTGCGATTCGCATATAGTTGTCCTTCTGCGATTTGGATCGCCCTCGCCACCGGCCGGTTTCTGATCAGGACGGACACACGCCCGAATTCAAATTCCTAAACCAGATGCACGAACGGGGCTGAGCTTCGTTCCGGGTTGATCAAAAGAAATCAAACCATAAGGGATTTGCAACAACAAAATGAACGGTTCGAATCATGGTGGTCTTTCACTCGAGCCAATGCTCAGACGGCGCGAAAACGGACTGCGAAATAATCGGCGCAAGACACGGGACCCCGCGCCCGACCAAGGAATTCAAGCTCCTAAAAAAATGTGGCGACCAAGGAGTCGAACTCGACTCGCTGAATCGTTTGGAGCGTTCGGCGGGTTGGATCTTCCGGCGTCAATTCGGCCGCCTCTTCGCACACATCAATGAACGCAAACGGGTCCCAACTGCCGTTTGGCACGAGACGATCCGCGATGTCCTTCCTGGCGGTGCCTTCGAGGAGCGAAGCCACCTGCCGGGCGCATTCCGGGAAAGAAGGGTGGCGGCCGACTCGATGGAACCAGTATTTCGCGTTTCCGTAGTCCGGCTCGCGGCGATGCATGATGCCGTGCAGGAAGCTGCCTTCAGGACTGTGAATGTCCTG
The DNA here is from genome assembly GCA_035277185.1 of Verrucomicrobiia bacterium. Lineage (GTDB taxonomy): Bacteria > Verrucomicrobiota > Verrucomicrobiia > Limisphaerales > AV2 > DATEKZ01. The sequence goes on along the minus strand of DATEKZ010000249.1, from coordinate 344 downwards.
CGAGATTTCGTGTGAGGCGTCCAGATGGTCGTGCCAAAGAAGCGCGGTACTGCGGAGGAGTTCTTCCATGGACGACGTGAGCTTCTCGTCGGCGGCGAACCTTGTGACCGCGCGGTGGAGCTCGGCAAGTGGCCACCGTCCGGGGCGAGGTTCCGGCCCGAGATCAGGCAGGTCCGGCGTGCGGATCAGGCCAAGGAAGCGCTGCAAAAGCGCGGGGTCGGATGCGTTCATTGGATTTGCGGGTCGCGGTTGAGCGAGCAGCGTTTTCAAAAAATGTGTAGCCATAACGGCGAGCCCTCCAACGTCAGCCGCCGCGTGTTCTCCCTCTCCCCGTTGAGGGGAGA
>DATEKZ010000248.1:0-2595 GCA_035277185.1 Verrucomicrobiia bacterium | reverse complement strand
GAGGGTAAAACCTCTGCTGTCAAACCAGGATTGGACGGCTTTCTTCCGGGTTTTCATCTTGATAGCCTCGCCTCAATGCCAGACTGACTGCCGGCGACGCGCGCGGCTCGCCACGTACCGGTTCAGAGTTCCTTCAGATTCCGCAGTCATTGGCTGATCAGATAATACGCCGCGGCCTGGCTCGCGTTGGAGTCCGTAAAACTCGTCGAAGTGCCGGTCGCGCCACCAATCGGGTATCCGGTGGCAAGCGTAGTCCACGATGGATCCGTCAGCGAGTTTTTCTTCAACACGTTGTAGGTCGCTCCGACCGTCGTGCTCCAGCTCAGATTAAAGGACGTGGTGGCCGGGTTGAACGAAAACGGACCGATCTGGATCGTGGTCACCTGTTGGAAGGAGGAAGGTGGCACGGGCGTGGTAGCGTTGAATCCGGTCGCGCTCAGATAAAAATCGTCGAACCGGACATTGTTCGTGCCCTGGGCCGTACCGATGGCGGAAAAGAACAAATGCGTGAGGTTCGTGCCGGGCGCTCCGAAAAACGGGTCGATATTGGCCGCATCACGATCGGCGACGTAGTTCTGAAACAGGGTTGTGCGCGTGGCGTCGCCTTCTTTCTGGATGTGGACTGAAAAGACGTCGCCGCCGTTTTGAACACCGCCCTGCACGTCGAATGGCCGGTTCTCCGCGTCAATCCAGACTCGATACACGTTGCCCGGCTGGACGGCATCGACAGCCAGATCATAAGCCGAGCCGACGCCGTTATGGGCCAGAAGGTCCGTCGTGGCGCCTTCAAAAAGCCGTTCGAGGCGAAGGTAGGGACCGACGTTTCCATTGAAATCGACGTTGAAGCGAATCGGTCTCTCCGTCAGGCCGAACGTGACCCCGAGGACGCTGGCCGTGTCATTCGTGGAAACATAAACACGGAAGAAAAGCGTGTTACTCTTTCCTTCGGTCACCGTCAGCGAATTCAATGGCAGCGCTGCGAGAGCATTCCCACCCTCGTAGCCCAGGACCTTGTTGGCGCCGAGATCGACGACCGAGAAAATGCCTTCCGGATTTACCCAGGCGCCGTTGCCGGCGATTCTGCCCGGCGACAGGAAGTCAAAGTTTTCAACCAGCCTCCAATTCGCAGCCACGTTGGGCACCGTCCTTACGGTGGTTTGAGCGGTGAGCGTCTCGGCGCCGCGAGTGGCGGTGAGTGTGAACGTCGTCGTGTTCGCGACGGTCGCTTCGACGCTGCCGACGCCAAACTGGGTTCGGGCGGAGACGTCTCCGATTCCGGGACTGATGGAGAGGCTGGCGTCCTTGCTTGCCTCCCAGCGCAACATCGCTTTGTCGCCCTGTGCCACGGTCGGAAAGTCGGCCAGGAACTTCTTGATCTCCAGGGGCAGGGGTTGGATGGACACGGCAGGCACACCATTGGTCCTTACTTCGTTGACTTCTTCAGGCGTCAGCGCGCGTTTCCACAAGGCGACTTCGTCAATCAGGCCGGTCACCCAGGATCCGGGCGAGGCTCTCAGAATTCCGCCAATGGACGTGTCGTTGACGTTGAACGTTCCCGCCGGCTTGGCCGGGATCACCAGATCGTCGGCCACACCGTCGATGAAAACCGTTCGCGATCCATCGGTCTGCTGCACAAACACAATCTGATGCCACTGATCGTCAAACGGCTGTTGCGTCGTGATGATGTGGTTGACGGCCGTCCAGCCCGCTTGCCGGATGAAGATGTCCAGGGTCCCATCCACATTGTGCGTTCCCAGATTGAACAAAGGATCGGACGCGCCCGTGTTGCCCTCCGAAAACACCCGCAGGTCGTTCTGTCCGGTGCCATTGACCTTGGTCCACATCGAAACGGTAAAAGCGGCGTGCTTATTGATGGGCAGATCCTCTCCGGCGGTATGCACCCGGCTGAGCAGTGTCTGTCGGGCGTTGACAAAGCTGAAGCAGGTGCCGCGGATGCCCGCGACCAGGTCGTTGGTGGTGAGGTTGTTCATCGTCATGTCGTAGCCACTCACCAGGTCGGGCGTCTTGTTGCCCTGCACGGCTTCCATCGGCCAATGCGAGACCAGGCCATTGGTCAGAGTTTGGGCGAATGCACTGATTGCGCCGCCGAGCAACAGGCTGGCGACAAACAGGGGCTGAACTCTTGACGGAGATTTCCATGCGTACGCGGTCATAGAACGGGGCCTTCTGTTGAGGTTGCGGGTCTAGGGCTGATTTGTAGTAAACCCACGAGATATTTCAAGCAGTATCTCGGCGCAGTCAGCTCAACGGGACCATGAACCAGGCTTCGCCATCCATTGGAAAATATCGAACATCCAACGTCGAACGCCGAACATCGAATGGTTCGGGGCATTGGACGTTCGGTGTTCGATTCTTGTTTTTGGTTCATGGGAAGCCCTCTTTCGCTTTCTCGCATGCATTGGAACCATGAACGTGTGCCGCGTAGCAAACGCCGGCGAGACGCCTGCGCTACCCGGTTCATGGAGAGCCTTCATTCGCTTTTGCGCACGCATTGGGACCATGAACCTGTGGATCGCGCGGTAGTCCCGCGGCCGCGGGAGAGTGCGCCAGTCCTCTGGCGCTTTGGCAGTGGGG
>DATEKZ010000247.1:0-4267 GCA_035277185.1 Verrucomicrobiia bacterium | reverse complement strand
GGGAAATCTTTTTCCGTCCGGCACCCCAAACACGAGGCCGGAGATCTACGTGATGGGAAATCGCAACCCGTTTCGCATTGCGGTGGACCAGGAAACCGGCTGGGTGTACTGGGGTGAGGTCGGTCCGGACGCCGGTTCACCAGACGCGACGCGCGGTCCGGCGGGCCACGACGAATGGAACCAGGCGCGGTCGGCGGGCAACTACGGATGGCCGTATTTCGTCGGGGACAACAAGCCTTACAACGATTTTGTTTTCCCCGTCGGACCGTCGGGTGCATCGTACAATCCCGCGGCGCCGGTGAACAATTCGCCGAACAACACGGGTCCGCAAAGTCTTCCTCCGGCGAGGCCCGCGTGGATCTGGTATCCGTACGGAAACTCGGTGGAGTTCCCGGAAGTCAACCCGGGCGGCGGCCGCTGCGCGATGGGCGGGCCGACGTATCACTTCGACCCGGCTTCGACCTCGCCTCGCAAACTGCCGCGTTATTACGACCGGACCGTGTTCATCTACGAATGGTCGCGGAACTGGATTCGGGAAGTGAAGCTCGACGACAACGGCGACATCTTGAAGATCAATCCCTTCCTGCCCGGTTTCGCCTTCCGCCGTCCGATGGAAATGGAGATCGGGCCGGACGGCGCGATTTACATGATCGAGTGGGGCTCGAACTTCGGCGGTGACAACACCGACGCGCAGGTCATACGGATCGATTACGTTGGCACGGTGACGCCGTTGCTTCAGTTTGCCACGTCGTTGCCCGGAGTCTTTGCCGATGATGACGGATCTGTGGTCGATACGTCGGCGAAGTCAATTTCGATTCCTCGTCCCGAAACCACCCGGTTTTATCGCCTGCGCGCTGCCCAACCCATGCGCATCAGCGGCGTCCGATTGGTCGGCGGCAACGTGCTTGTGACTTACGAATAGTGTCGTTCGAGTGCCGAAGAAAGTCCGATCAGAGTCAAGACGTGGTCAGTTTTCCTGTTACAGCTGTAACAAAAAATGCGTTTTGGGATGGTTTTCCGGCTTGCCACTTTGTCACTGAATCGGCTTGCCTTGAGGGGGACCCTCCTTAGAATGCGGGCCAACTTGACGCGGTTGAGGTGGTGATGGAAGGTCAATCCGGATGATCAGATCGTTTGCCTTTACAACGCAGGGAAGGTTGCACAGCAAGAACATCGAGATGTTCCTGATGCCGACGCTCCTGGCGGACACGAACCTGTTTCTGTGGGTGGACCTGGAGGATCCGACCGCGGAGGAAACGAAGTTTGTGCTCGAGGATTTATTCCACTTTCACCCGCTGTCCATCGAGGACTGCGTGATGGTGAGCCCTTCGCCAAAGGTGGAGGAATACACGCCGAAAGAAGAGGACAAGTTCGCCACCTACCTGTTCATGGTGATTCACGCGGTTGATTATAGCCGGAAGGACGGCGTGTTTGCGACGAGCGAACTGAATTTCTTTCTGGGCAAGAATTTTCTGGTCACCTACCACGAAGTCCCGCTCAAAAGCATTCAGTTCACATCAGACCGGTGTGTCAAAAGCACCGTGCACATCGCGCGTGCGCCGGACCGGGTCGCTCACACGCTGCTGGATTCGATCGTGGAGAACTACAAGCCCGCGCTCGACGAGTTGTCGCTGGAGATCGCCAAGCTGGAACACGAGGCGCTGCAGAATCCAGGCAAGGAAACGCTCAATAAGATCCTGCAGGTAAAGAAAGAGGTATTGCATCTGCGGCAGATCATCGGTCCGCAGCGTGAAGTGCTGGCGCGATTTGCCCGCGGCGAGTTCAAGTTGATTCGCGCGCATCTGGTGCCGTATTACCGAAACGTCTATGACGGTTTGTTCCACATATCGGAGCTTGCGCAAAACTACACGGATTCGTTGACCGGCATTCTGCAGGTTTATCTGAACATGTCATCGAATCAGACCGGCGAAGTCGTGAAACTGCTGACGATGATCACGGTCATCACGATGCCTGCGACGATGGTGGGCACCTGGTATGGGATGAATTTCAAACACAATTTTCCCGAGCTGGAATGGGAACACGGGTACGTCATCGCCGCGGTGGTCACGGTGATATCGACGATTCTGACCTATTGGTATTTCAGGCGGAAGAAGTGGTTCTAGCCCCGCGGTATTGTCTACCGATCTTCGAACAGGCAAATGCCCTCCACCAAATCCAGCTTTCTCGACAAGGTCCTGGGCCGGATCAACCGGCTCGACCCGGAAGGTCTTCAAACGGTCGTCCAACGGCTGGCGCGCGAGCGCAGTTTTCTCGAAACCCTTTTCAACACCATCGAGGACGGCGTGCTGGTGGTGGATGAATCCGGGCGAGTGGTGTATCTCAACCAGGCGGTCGCCCGCCTGCTGGGGTTGCAGCAAGCGGGCGCCGAAGGCCAGCAGATCACGCGCATTCTGCCGGAGTTGGACTGGGCCGATCTCGTGTCGCGGGACCGGGCCGGTGGACAGCAGGTGGTGCGGCAGGAGTTGGAGCTCTTCTACCCGCGCCGCCGTTTTCTGCGTTTGTACGCCGCGCCGCTGGACGGCGAAGCCACGGGCAGTTCCGGGGTTGCCCTGATCCTGCACGACGCCACCGAAGCGAGGCAGAAGGCGTTTGAAGCGATCGAGAGCGAGCGGATTCAGGCTCTGACGCTGTTGGCCGCCAGCGTGGCGCACGAGATCGGCAACCCGCTCAATGCGCTTCACATTCACCTCCAACTGATGGAGCGCGAGCTGAAGAAGTTGAAGCAGGCGACGGGCGGTGCGGATCGAGGCGCAGCCGGCAGGCGGCCCCGCGCCCAGGCGCAGCACGTGGCCCACGAGGCCGGAGAGATCGCGCAGAAACTCGAAACCTACCTGACGGTGGCCAAGGGCGAGATTGGGCGGCTGGATTATATTGTTACCCAGTTCCTGCAGGCGATACGGCCGACCCCGCCGCAGAAGAAGATGGCATCGCTCAACGAGATTGTGCGGGAGACGCTGGAACTGCTTCGCCCGGAGATCGAAAACCGCGGCCAGGTGGTCGAGGAAAAACTGGGCCGGCAGTTGCCGAGCACTCCGTTGGATGCGGCACAGATCAAGCAAGTGCTGGTCAACCTCATCAAGAACGCGATGCAGGCGATGACCAAAGGAGGCGTGTTGACGGTGCAAACCGGTTCGACTGCCGACGGCGTGTGGGTGAACATCTCCGACACAGGTTGCGGGATTCCCCAGGAACAGTTGAACCGCATTTTCGAGCCGTTTTATACTACGAAAAAGAAGGGGTCGGGGCTGGGACTGATGATCGTCCAACGGATCGTCCGCGAGCACGGCGGGCTGATCAAACTGGAGAGCAACATCGGGAAAGGCGCGACGTTTCGCATCTGGCTGCCGTTGCACGAACGGCAGCCGCGGTTGTTGGAGGCGCGGCTGCATGATTAAGCCGATGCTGCTCATCGTGGATGATGAGAAACCGACGCGCGAGGGATTGAGATCGGCGCTGGAGGACAAGTATGATGTGTATCTCGCCGAGGACGCGGCGACGGCCGTGGGACTCCTGGAGAAGGAGCGTTTCGACATATTGCTCACGGATTTTCGCCTGCCCAACGAAGATGGCATGAAGTTGATTGCACGGGCCAAGTCGCTGTCCCGTCCTCCGGTGTGCATTCTGATGACGGCCTATGGCTCCGAGGAGGTCGCCGTGGAAGCGATGAGACGCGGCGCAGACGATTATATCGCCAAGGGTCGGATGCAGATTGACGAGCTGGAAATGCGGATCGGCCGCGCACTGCGTCATCAATCTCTGGAGGCCGAGAATGAATCGTTGCGGCAGCAGCTCGACAAGAAGTTCGGGATGGAAAACGTCATCGGCCAATCGCCGGTCATGCAGGAGGTGCTGGAAACGGTCCGGCAGGTCGCGCCGTCGAAGGCGACGGTGTTGATTCAAGGGGAGAGCGGCACGGGGAAGGAATTGATCGCGCGGGCGATTCATCTGGCGAGTGGGCGCCGCGGCAAACCCCTGATCAAAGTTAATTGTGCGGCGATTCCCGCGATGCTCATGGAAAGCGAATTTTTCGGTCATGAGCAAGGCGCGTTTACCGGTGCGACCAAGAGACGGGACGGCCGTTTCGCTCTGGCGCACGGTGGCACTATCTTTCTCGACGAAATCGGCGAATTGCCCCTCGATCTACAACCCAAGCTCCTGCGCGTCATTCAAGAAGCGGAATTCGAGCCCGTCGGGAGCTCGCAGGCGCGCAAAGTCGACGTACGTCTGATCGCTGCAATCAACCGCG
>DATEKZ010000246.1:0-5193 GCA_035277185.1 Verrucomicrobiia bacterium | reverse complement strand
TTTGACTGCGGCGGCCAAGTTATTCACAGCCTCCCTGCGGCCGGGTTTCGAGGCCGCCTTCGGTCGGCCGTGAATAACTTGGAGAAGGGTATTAGGGTTAGGGTGAGGGAGAGCCAATCCTCTAACTGCATGTTTCGCCTTGGTCAGCGGTAGGATCGACCGCCGGAATCCTGGGGCGCAGAAAGTTTCGCTCCCGCGGGAGGCGGCGCGTCAAACAACTCTCCGGAATCAAGCCTGATATACTTCTCTCTGAACTCGACCCCGGGTTCGGTTGGCATCTTCTTGTTAGTGACGATTCTTAAGACGAGAAGATTCCTGGACTCTTCAATGCGGTGTCCTCCTCCCCAGAAATCGCCCGACGGGGACCTGATAACTTTCTCCCGTTCGGATTCGGTCAGAATGTCGCTGACGGCAAATCGCTTTATGAGATTCCCCTTCGCGTTGTAGATCACGACGGCATTGGTGCTAAACCGATTGCCACCCCAGTCGTCGATCGTGACCACAAATTTGCCCGAGTTCGAAATCAAAACCTCCATGGGAGCCCAGAGATTGTACAGCCTGCGCTCCCAAACCAGCGTGGTTTGCCCATTGTCCTCTTTTTTCAGCAGCGAACCCTTCGCGTAAATGTAGGCCAAGGGACCATCCGGTCCTGTATCCATGCCGCGCGTCCGCATTTCTATGATCTTCTTACCCGGACGCATACCAGGTTCCGCCTTAAACAGAAACATCCCGTTGTTCGACCGGTAAATCGTCGGTTTCGGATTAGACCAGAGCTCACCCACACAGGCCACCGCGCAACTCAGAAAACAGAGCAAGACCGGACGCCATCGTAACCCGACTTTCCCACCTCCAACAGAACGAGGACTGCGCTGTCCGAGCTTCGAGGTCAGTTGGATTTCGGATCCTTCGGGGTGTTTGGCAGCTCGCACATGGGCAATATGACGACTGTGGCTTCCTTCCGCAAGGCGGCCGTTCAAACCGTCATTTCGCCCTCGGCCGATTCCTGTATTTTTCGTACAGCCGCGTGTGCCGGCTTTCGAGGCTGACTTCCTTGCCGGCGATCCACATGCGTTTCACGCTCGAGCGGATATCGAGGATGTCGCCGGTCGCGGCGAACAGGGTTGCTTCCTTCCCGACTTCGATGGATCCAAGCCGATCCGCGACACCGAGGGCTTGCGCCGGGTAAAGCGTGATGCCTTTGAGCGCTTCGTCTTCGGGCAGTCCGAACGCTGCCGCCTGCGCGGCGGAGTAGGGGAGGTTTCGAATCGCAGCGGCACCATCGCCGCCCAATCCTTCGCTGAAAATTACTTTCACTCCGGCTTTGTGCAGGATGGATGGCGCGGTGAAATAGACATCGTAACGAGTCGTGTCACGCGCCGCCGTCGCGGCGAGACCGTTGCCCTGGTTGAACGTGCACTCGAAAACGACGGGGACTTTCTTTTCCGCAAGCAAGCCGGCGACCTTCCAGGCATCCCGGCCACCCGCGATGATGATCTTGTACGAATTCGTATCGGCCCATTGAACGGCGGACTTGATCTGGCGCAATTCGTCCGCATGCACCATCAGCGGCAGTTGGCCGCGCACGTAAGGCAGCATCGCTTCCCAGGCCGGAACGAGCTCGACGGGTTTCGCGCCGTCTTTTCCCGCGGCGTCGCGGGCCTTCGCGTAAGCTTTGGCCTCGTCGAAGAAGTCGGCCAGTTCCTTGAGCTTCGTGCGGCGGTCTTTGGCCTGGTCTTCGAGCGATTTCCACCTGGACCTATCCCGGAATTCTTCCCTGGGCGTGGTGTTGAGCGTCATGCCCGGCCAGAAGACGTGCAGGGCGACCGGTTTCCTGACCGTCATCTCTTCCATCGTCCAGCCGTCGAGTTTGATGAGGCCGGATTGGCCGACGACGGTTCCCCCGGTGGGAATGGGCAGTACATGCGCGATGCCGTTGGCGCGGGCGACCGGCAACAGCTCCGAATCCGGGTTCACAGCGATCCAGGATTCCACGTCAGGCGTGTAATCGCCCACTTCGGTCATGTCGCGCGTTGCGCGCACGGCGTCAATCTCGACGAGACCCACCGAAGTCGAGGCGGCGATCAAACCGGGATAAAGGTGGAGACCATCGAGCTTTATGGTGTTGTCGGCCCGGGTTTTGATGGATTTGTCGATGGCTTCGACTTTGCCGTCTTTGATCAGGACCTGTGTGTTGGTGAGGACAGGGCCGGAGACGGTGTGGAGGGTGGCGCCGGTGAGGAGGAGAGATTCGCCGCGAACCGGGACCACGGCGGAAAAGACGAGGCAAAGGAATACGATTGGGGCGCATCTCAATTTCTTGCATCGCTTTATCATGACCGGAGGTGGAACTCGTCGCGCAGGGGCATAGTACTTTGTTATTGAGAATTGGGGAATAGTTCTATTCATCGTCCATGCAGTGCTGGTCGCGGAAATCAAAGCGGTGTTCCAGCGGCAGCTCGAAGAACTTGTCCTTCTCCTTCTGGCCGCCTTCACCCGCGCCGGCGCTTGAGGCGAGCTTCTTCGCCTTCGCCAGCAAATCGGTCCGTTCCTTCTCCAACGCGTCCGATCGGGCCGCTTCGTTGTCGCGGTCAAAGTATTTCTTTCCCTCAATCCAGGTCTGCAGGCAGACAGTGGAAGACGAGAGCGGGTGTCCCGACCAGATCGCGAAGTCGCCGTCCTTGCCGGATTCCAACGAGCCGACATGCTGGTCGATGCGAAGTTGTTTCGCGGGATTGAGGGTCACAAACTTGAGGGCTTCTTCCTCGGACGTGCCGCCGTATTTCACGGCCTTGGCGGCTTCGAGATAAAGCCGGCGCGAGAGATCGGAGGAATCGGAGTTGAAGGAGACCACGACGTTCCGGTCGCGCATCAGGCTGCCGGCATAAGGAATCGCGTCATAGACCTCGAACTTGTAGGCCCACCAGTCCGAGAAGCAGGACGCGCCGGCGCCGTGTTTTGCGATTTCATCGGCGACCTTGTAGCCTTCGAGCACGTGTTGGAGCGTGCCGACCTTCACTCCGAAACTCTCCATCGTCCGCAGAAACGAGAGGATTTCGTCCTGGCGATAGGAATGACAATGAATCCAACGCTTGCCCTGGATGATCTCACCGAGCGCCTCCAGTTCGAGGTCGCGGCGCGGAGGGGGCAGGGGAGATGCCCGCCCTGCTTTGCTGTGATCGTCCCATTCCTTGAGATACTGCCGCGCGGCGGTGAAGCGGTTGGCGAAGAAGGTGCGCACTCCCATGCGCGTTTGCGGGAACCGGTTGGTTCGCGTCGCGTTGGATTGCTTCACATTTTCGCCGAGGGCGAACTTGATGCCCGGCGGCGCATCGGAGAATTTCAGGTCTTCAGGCGCCGCGCCGTCGCGCAGTTTCAAGACCGCGTTCTGTCCGCCAATGGGATTGGCCGAACCGTGCAGGAGATTCAGCGTGGTCAAGCCGCCGGCGAGCTGCTTGTGGATGTTCAGCGACTCGGAATTGACGACGTCGGCGATGCGGACCATGGCGCTGGACGGCAGGGTGCCTTCGTTCACGGAGCCGAGGGCCATGCTGTGGTTGTGGCAATCAATGATGCCGGGCGTGACGTGTTTGCCTTTCCCGTCGAGGGTCAGCGCGTTAGCAGGCGCGGTCAGACCCTTCCCAACCGCCTGGATTTTTCCGCCGACGATCAGCAGATCGGCGTTTTCGAGCCGGCCCGGTTGTGCGGAGGTCCAAACCGTCGCGCCGCGGATGAGGACAGCGGGAGGTTCGGCCAGCGGGCCGCGCCCCTCCATCGGCGCGCGCGCGACGCGTTTCTTCCGCACGTCCCGGAGTTCGTCCTGCTTTTTTTTCTTTTCCTGTTCCTTGTCGCCGTCGGGCGCGGCCGGCTTCTCCGATGGTTTCGTCTCGCCGCGCTTGACCGGATAAACCCGGCCGTCGATCCAGACCTCTCGCACTTTATTCTCGGGATTGAAGTAATTGTCGCCTTCGACAACCGTGAGATTGGCGATTCTGCCCGCCTCGATCGTTCCGATTCGATCGGCGACGCCGCACAATCTGGCGGGCACGGTCGTCAACGCGGCCAAGGCGTCCGTTTCGGACAGGCCGCGATCGATCGCCATCTGGAGGTTCTTGCGAAAATTCTTCTTGTCGCTGAGGCCATAGGTGGTTAGCGCGATGTCCAGTCCCTGCTGTCGCAACAACGCCGCGTTTTCCGCCGCCCAATCCCACGCCCGCAACTGGTCGAGCGAAACGGCTTCCCAGTCGTCTTCTTCGGGCATTTTCGGCAGCTCGGAAAAATCAAGCGGCACGATGAACGGGACGCCGGTCGCCTTCACGAGGTCCGGCCGGCGCCATTCCTGGCCGCACGCGACAAGGTGGAAACTGAGTTCGAGTTCGCGGGCTACGCGGGCGGCGCGATCATCCATCAGGGCGCTGCCGGGTTCGATCAGCACCGCCATCTTTTTGTCGATGGCGGGGGTCAATGCCTCCAGCGAAGGATCGAACTCGGGCCGTTTTGCGCCTTGACCATTCTGCCGAAAGTGATTGTTCGCCTCCGCGTAGTGTCGCGCATCGAAAAACGTCTGGCGCACGACGGCAATAACACCCATCAACGACCTCGGATAAGCGTCGTCCCGGCCGCCCTCGGCTTCGAAGGCGACGTGCTGGAACGTATCGGCTTTGATGATGGCTTGGTTGGGGGTGACATCGCTGAGCGCGACGAAGGCGCTGGTTCCGCGGACGATGCCTCTTTGCGGGACGACGTTCCCGGTGGTAAAGCCCAATTCGCGGACGCCTTCCAGGGCTTTCGGATCGGGTGAGAAACCGCGCACGACGCGGGCTTCAGGAGTGATTTGAGACACCGCGTACCCTGGCCCGGACTGGCCGGGGTCGCGCTCGCTTCCGGCAACGCCAAAAAATCCCGCGCTTCCCGCGGTGGGCGAATCGTCAAACTGCACACTGGCGTTGCCGACCGGCCGATTGGTCGAGTCCAGGGTCAGGCAAGGGTCAACGAATCCGGCGTAGATCGTCGTGCCTCTCATATCCCAGACGCGCGCGTCGGGAGGCGGGTTCAAGTCCTTTCCCACCGCCTGAATGATTCCGTCGCGAATGAGGATCGTGGCGCCTTCCACGACCTCGCCGGGTTTGATGACAGCCCTGCCACCGGTCAGCGCGTGGGCGCCGTAAGGCAGTGGTCGATGGCCGGGAGGGAGAA
>DATEKZ010000245.1:0-2728 GCA_035277185.1 Verrucomicrobiia bacterium | reverse complement strand
GTTCGCGCAGGGTCGTTTTGCCGGCCAGATTAACCGGCGGCGTCGCAGAAGAATCCTTTTGCAGATTCGCGCTGATCACATCCGCCAATTGCGCGTCCGCTGGCCCGCCGAGAATCACCCAACGGCATCCGGTGCGTTTCTGTAATTCTCTGGCGGCTTCGACAAATCGCTCCACCGGCCAGCGCTTGGCAGGACCATATTCCGCGCCGGCGTTGAGACCAAACAGAGGCCGATCGGTTCCAAGACCAAACTTTCGCCGCACCGCTTCCACTTCGTCGTAGGTGACGGCCAGTCGCGGGGCGACCGGCTCCGGGTTTGCCCCCAGCGCGGCGACCAGGTGCAGATAATGATGCACTTGATGCGCGGTGAGAGGCAGAGACTGCCGGCGCGGCACAGGAGAGGAACGGATGAGCGCGTGGATGTCGCCGATAGAGCGTTTGCGCATTCGAACGAATCCCGGCGAGCGCTGAACCCGTTTCGTGAGAAGCCAGTTTCTCCCGACAGCCGCGTAACCCACCCGCTGCGGGATGCGTCCCAGCCAAAGTTCAAACGCCGAGCGATGCGAATTTGGCAGCGCGATACCGACGTTGAAAGTCCCGGCCCGGATTCGCCGTCCAGTGCTCCACGCGCCATCCCTGTTCGAAAACGTGATCACGCCGTCGATCGCCGGATGGTTTTGCCAGAGACCGGCCACCTTCTCATGTGTGAGCAGGGCGATGTGCGCGCGAGGGTGCGCCTCACGCAGGCGAAGCAGCGCCGGAATGCTCATGACGGCATCGCCCAGCCAGTTCACACCACGCACCAGTATCCGTTCGCTTTCCGGCGCGTCGGTCGAGCGCGGGCCGTTCATCAGGATCCCTTTGGGTCAGGATTGAGTTTCTCCGTTGGCTCATTCAAGACGTCCTCCAACTCGACGGCCGGACGCCGGGACCTGGTTCCCGCCGGCTTCCATCGGTTGTGAACCCAGAACCAGTTGGCCGGATCACGCCGGATGGCCGCCTCGAAGACACCATTGACGTCACGGATGATCGCTTCCACCGGCCGCGGCAGGCCATTCTCGCGGGTTGGAATTTCGTCGCCGACTTCGATCCGCCAGCGTCCGGGGCCGACTCGATAGCAGATGGCGGTGTGCAGAGGACAATGGTAACGAAGCGCGAAAATCGCGGGCGCCGCGCTGGTGGAACACTCGTGTCCGAGGAACGGCAAACGCAGTCCGCTGCCACCCGCGTGCTGGTCGGCCAGAAGACCCAGGAGCAAACCGGTATCGCTCATCGCCGCCTTCAGCGCGGCCGCTTCACTGCGGCGCTCGAAAAACCGGCAACCCGACCGTTCGCGCAGCGATTGCATCAGGCGATTGAGCGCGGGCTGGCGCAACGCGCGATAAGTGGTCGCGCACTTGAACAACGGCAAGAACTGACCGAACCGCGCGTAGAGTTCAAAATTGCCGAAGTGGCCGATGGCAAAGACGCGGCTCTGGGGGCCGCTCTCTGCCTTATGCGGCAGGATTTTCTCCGCCCCCACGAATTCGAAGCAAGGTCGCATTTGCTCCTGGCTCATCGCGGCGGTTTTCACCGCGCCGGCATAGTTCTCGCCGATGCGGCGGAAGTTTTCCTTTGCCAGTGCGCGGATTTCCCGCGTGGACATCCCGTCGCCGAAGCACATCTCCAGGTTTTTCAACGCCACCCGGCGATGCCGGGCGTCCAGCCAGTACGCCGCTCCTCCCCCGGCGCGCCCGATCCGGGCCACGACCGGCAAGGGCAACGCCTGCAAAACACCCACAACGGCGCGCGCCAACAGGTAAAGCAACGAACCCATAGATCACCGAAAGCATATCTGCCGGACCACATCCCGGAAGTCGTCGCCGCCACTGAGGATTTTGATTTCGACACGCATGAAGTAAATCGACAGGTCGCGCCGGTCGATCTTCGGAAAACGTACGGCATCTTTCTGGGTGGTGATGATGGCCTGCGCCTGGCGTTTCTTGCTCCGATTGATGACGTTCAGAACCTCCTGTTGGCTGAACCGGTGGTGGTCGGCGAAGCGCTTGGAATAGACGAGGTCGCCACCCAGCGCGGCCAGGCTTTGCTCGAAGCTCTCCGGCTGCGCGATGCCGCTGAGCGACGCGATCTTCCTCCCCTTGAGCAGGTCCAGCCCGTGCCGTTCGCCCGTGAACACGTCCTCGAAATACAGCGGATGATGAATGCACTCGATGATGCCCGCGGTCGAGTTATGCTCCGTGATGCGCCGGCGCAACGCGGCCGTATTCCCGTCGCTCTTCGTGATGAAGATCGTGCCGGCGCGCGCCAGGTGGGAAGGCGGCTCGCGCAGTGTGCCGCGCGGCAGCAGCCGCTCGTTGCCGAACGGTTGCTGAAAATCGATCAGCACAATGTCCATTCGCCGGCCGCGGAGTTTCCAGTATTGAAAACCGTCGTCGAGCAGCAGTGTATCGCAGCCGAACTTCTCGATGGCATAACGCCCGCTCTTCACACGGTCCTTGTCCACCAGCACAATCACGTCCTTGAGGTTGGAGGCGAGCATATAAGGCTCGTCGCCGGCGGTCTCGGAATCCAGCAGAAGGGACTTGCCATCCGAGACCACGCGCGGAGGCGTGCGGTCCTGGCGAAAAAGAATCCTGTCGATCAGCCGCTTGGCAAGCGGTGGCGGCTTGGAACGGTAGCCGCGCGAGAGGATCGCCACGTTGCGGCCCTGGTCCTTCAGCTCGCGCGCG
>DATEKZ010000244.1:0-2096 GCA_035277185.1 Verrucomicrobiia bacterium | reverse complement strand
ATGATTCCGGAGCGAAAAGCATCGATGCCGGCGGTCTTTTTCGTCGTCGCGGCGGCCGTCGATTGTTCCTGGTCTTGTCGATTGTTTTGAGTCTGGCAACGATCGCCGCCTTCGCCTTTGCTCTGCGAGGCGTCGGAGACGACAAGTTGATGGAGATCATCCAGGGAACGGTGATCGCCATCTTCGCTTTAGCTGGCGTTGGCGTTCTGCTGTGGCGCGTGGCGCGCTTTCTGGAAAAAGATTCCAAACGAAATCTTTGAGCGGAAACCGACCGGAATGGAAACGAGGAGTAAGGCGGCTCTGGCGGGTGAGGGGAAACGCGACGCACCCACAGGCAGAGTTGCAATGAAGTGAGCTGCGCCCGCGGCCTGGTCGAGTGACTGGTTTTTCCTTGGCGCTGGCCGCGTGGCTGCCAGACTATCTGCGAGATAACATGAATGACGCGTCGCTGTCAGCGGGTCCAGTTTCCCTCATGCCGCCGAGCGCAAGGCGAGCATTCGCCTTTCGGCCTCATCCACCTCTTGCCACGGTCGCACTGACCGTCGCCTTGTGGTCGTTCGGATCGGTGAAAGCGGCGTCCGCCGCGAACCCGGCAGCGGATGCGCATCAAGCGGAGGCCAGCATCACCGCGGACGACCTGTTGCGCCACACACGCACCCTGTCTTCGGATGAATTCGAGGGCCGCGGCCCTGGTTCCAAAGGGGAGGAACTCACGGTCAATTACCTCATCGAACAATTCAAGAGGATCGGGCTCAAGCCAGGCAATCCTGAGGGCACTTACATCCAGAAGGTGCCGATGGTCGGCAGTACCGCGAGCGACGTGAGTGTCTCCTATCAGGTTGGAGAGGCCCGCACCGGCCTTGCCTTCCCTGGCGAGGCGGTCGTTTGGACGAAGCGGTTCGTGCCGGAGACCAAGGTCGAGAATTCCGAGATGGTTTTCGTCGGCTACGGCGTTGTCGCGCCGGAATATGGCTGGGACGACTTCAAGGGCGTGGACGTGCGCGGCAAGACGATTGTCATGCTGATCAACGACCCGGCCATTCCCGACTCGAAGGACGCCGCGAAGCTTGACGAAACGATGTTCAAAGGCCGCGCGATGACCTACTACGGACGCTGGACTTACAAATATGAGGTCGCCGCTGAAAGAGGGGCCGCCGCCGCCATCATCGTCCATGAAACCGGTCCCGCCGGTTACCCGTATCTGGTGGTTCTGGGAAGCAATTCGCGGGAGAACTTTGATCTGCAATCCGCGGACCGGAACATGGGGCGCGTTGCGGTTGAAGGCTGGATGACGCTGGAAAAGGCGAAGCAATTGTTCGCCGCGGCCGGGCAGGATTTCGACAGGCTGAAGCAGGCCGCGTTGCGCAAAGATTTCAGACCCGTGCCGCTCCGTGCCAAAGCGAACTTCAGTTTCAAGAATACGCTGCGCGAGGTGGCGTCGCAGAACGTCATCGCAAGGCTGGACGGTTCCGATGCGAAGCTGAAGAACGAGTATGTCGTCTATACGGCGCATTGGGATCATCTTGGACGGAACCCGGGCCTGGAGGGGGACCAGGTTTACAACGGCGCGCGCGACAATGCGACCGGCACGGCGGCGCTGCTCGAACTGGCAGAAGCGTTCACGAAGCTCAAAACCTCGCCCAAGCGGACCGTCGTTTTCCTTTCTGTGACTGCCGAAGAAAAAGGATTGTTGGGAGCCAAGTACTACGCCGCCCATCCGCTCTATCCCCTGGCTCAGACACTGGCGAACCTCAACATGGACAGTATGAATCCGTGGGGCCGCACGCGGGATGCGAACGTCATCGGCTATGGACAGAGCACTCTTGAGGATCTTCTGGCGGAGGCGTCCAGGAGCCAGGGCCGCACGATCACACCGGATGCCGAGCCTGAAAAAGGGCGCTATTATCGCTCCGACCATTTCGAGTTCGCCAAACTCGGGGTGCCGGGACTCTATCTGCAGACCGGCGTTGACTTTGTGGATCGCCCGGCCGAGTTCGGCCGACAGAAGAGCGACGCCTACACGGCCAATGATTACCACAAAGTGTCCGACGAGATTAAGTCCGACTGGGATCTGTCGGGCACCGCGGAAGACGCCC
>DATEKZ010000243.1:0-3659 GCA_035277185.1 Verrucomicrobiia bacterium | reverse complement strand
CAGCCTCTCCCAGGAGGCCGTGCGATCACTTTCCACCCGATCAAAACCGATTCGTGTTCGGGTCAGGGCTTTGGATGTTCGGGTAATTCCTAGACGCACGCTCCCTGGAACGCTTGCCTCCCCGAACGCGATGCCGTCGTGGATGACCGACGGTTCCGACGGCGAAACCGATTGGACAACCACCGCGCCGCCGTCGGCTGCAAGGAAATTCTGGCCCGGCAGAAGGATCCTGTCCGCGAAAGACCCCTCTTGAGTGACCCATAAACGTCCCTGGCGACAGTCAATGCGCAACCCGCGAACGTTGCCTTCGACCCGCCAGAGTGAATCCGCGTCGAGCGCAAACTCGACCCTGCGCGGCTCGGCATCACGCTCGCTATCCGTTTGCGGTTCGGCCAGACCGACGCTCCAGCGTAACGCCGCTCGAGAAACGGCGGCGTTTCCGCCCCGCGGACCCTGAAGAAGGGAAGTCATTTTCATGCCGTCATCATGGAGGGGAATTCTCAATCAGAACAGATGCAGACGACGATGTTTTCAACCGTAACAGTTCGCTTCGTCTCTAAAACTGTACTGGTCAATAATTCGGCCAGGTGTAACTATCGGCCCGACGGCGGCAGCCTATTATCGCGTCATGGTCACCGAAACGCTGGCTTCGCACATCGCGGCACAACCTGAATCGCAGAAGAGTCTGTACCGACAGGTTGCGTTGCGCATCTCGGAATTGATCGAACACGGCACATTGCGTCCGGGTGAAAGGGTCCCCTCCGTGCGCAAACTGAGCGAGCAGGAAGAGGTCAGCATCGCAACGGTGATGCAGGCCTACCGGATTTTGGAGAGCAAGGGACTGATTGAAGCGCGGCCGCAGTCCGGCTATTACGTGCGTCAGCGCGTTTGGCGTCCCCCCGCCGAACCGGCCAAGAGTGAGCCGTCCTTGCGCGCGACACGGGTCAACACCACCGATCTGGTCCGGCGCGTTGTTCAGGCTGCGCGAGACTCCTCACTCGTCGGCCTGGGTGCGGCGTTGCCAAGCTGGAGTCTGCTGCCGACCCTGCAACTGAGCCGCACCATGGCTGCTGTGGGGCGACGATCTCCGCAGTCAGCCAACGCCTACGATGTTTCCCCCGGAAACCATGCGTTGCGGGTGCAAATCGCCCGACGCGCCATGGAGGCCGGCTGCACGCTCGCGCCCGACGACGTGATCACCACGTGCGGCTGCCAGGAGGCGCTCTATCTCAGCTTGCGCGCCGTGGCGAAACCGGGCGACACGATCGCGATCGAGTCGCCAACCTATTTTGGCGTGCTGCAGATCATTGAGTCACTCGGCCTCAAGGCTTGCGAGATCCCCACCTATCCCCGCCACGGGATTTGCCTGGACGAACTGGAGAAACGGCTCGACTGCTGCCGGATCAAGGCGTGCCTCTTCCAGTTGAACTACAGCAACCCGCTGGGCAGTTGCATGCCGGATGAAAAGAAGGAGCGCCTCGTCGAGATGCTCGCCAGGCGGGAGATTCCGCTGATCGAAGACGACATTTACGGCGAGCTGGCCTTTGCCGCTGACCGGCCGAAGACGGCCAAGGCGTTCGATCGCGAGGGGCTGGTGCTGCTGTGCAGTTCGTTCTGCAAAACGCTGGCTCCGGGTTACCGCGTCGGTTGGGTGGTGCCCGGCAGGTTCCGCGACGAGATTCAACATCTGAAATACGTCACCAGCATGGGCACCGCGACCCTGCCGCAGCTGGCCGTGGCCGATTTTCTGGCCACGGGAGGATTCGATCATCACCTGCGAAAGCTGCGCCGCGTCTATGCCGACCAGGTCGAGCGCGTCACCCATGCCATCACCCGCTTCTTCCCGGAGGGCACGAAAGTCACTCGCCCGACTGGTGGGTATGTCCTTTGGGTTGAACTGCCGCCGCAGATCGATTCGGTTGAATTGTTTGACCGTGCCCTGCGAGAAAAGATCAGCATCGCCCCCGGGCCCATTTTCTCTCCGAAACCGGGTTTTCGGAACTTCATCCGCTTAAGCTGCGGCAACCAATGGTCGGAAACGATTGAGACTGCCTTGTCCAAGCTGGGGCAGCTTATCGCCAGAATGAGTTGAACTGAAGAAGCGGCTCCGGTCGCCGCTCGACTTAGGTTGACTTGGTTTTCGCGCAACCGTAGATTGGCGGCAATGTTCGCCGCCGATACCAAAGCGGTCGAGGTCGCGGCCACTCCCGCATCTGAATTGCCTCAGTCCTGGAAGCAGATCGTGGAGCCGGTGGGCCCTTTCCTGGAGCAGGTGACCCGGCATCTGGCGGAACAGGTTCGAACGTTCGACGACGAGATCGCTTCCTACGCCCAATACGCGCTCACCAATCAGGGCAAGCAGTTGCGCCCGGCCCTCGTGGCCCTGAGCGCACGCTCCATCGAAAAGCTTAATGACGATCTGGTCACGGCCGCCGTGATCATCGAGATGGTGCATCTGGCGACGCTCGTGCACGATGATATCATGGATGAGGCGGTTCTTCGGCGCAGCCAGCCCACCCTCGCGGCCAACTGGGGCAATCAAATCTCCGTTTTGCTGGGTGATTGCCTCTTCGCGCACGCGTTGAAACTGGCGGCGGGATATCCGACACCGGAGGTTTGCCGGGCGGTGGCTTCGGCCACTAAAACCGTCTGTTCGGGCGAAATCCTGCAAACCAATCGGCGCCGCCAATTCCAGCTCTCCCGCGCCGAATACTTCAGGGTCCTGGAGATGAAGACCGCCGAATTGTTCGCGCTCTCCTGCGATCTCGGCGCGTGGCTGAGCGGCACCGCCCCGCGCGAACGCGCCGCCCTGCGCAAATTCGGCCTCGCGCTCGGCACGGCGTATCAGATTTACGACGATTGTCTCGATTTGTTCGGCTCGGAAGTCTCGGTCGGGAAATCTCTCGGCACGGACCTGGCGAATGGCAAGCTGACGCTGCCCGTGCTGGTGGCCTGGGAACGCGCCAATCCGGCGGACCGATCTCACCTGCAGGCGCTTATCGAGCGGTGGGATGACCGCCATTTCGCGCGAGTAGTCGAGCTGTTGGAAGAGTATGACGCCCTTGACGAATCGCGGAAGACCGTTCAACGCTTTTTGCAGGCGGCCCGGCAATCTCTGGATCTGCTGCCGGACACGGAGAGCCGATTGGCCCTCGCCGGCCTCACCGGTTTTTTGGCGCAACAAACGAACGCCTTGGGGGTTTAATTCACCGTTCATGAACGCCACTGTTCTCGAGACCCCTCCCGCCCGCGCGCGTCCTCCTGCCGAGTTGCCGGACGAACGCACGCTGGTGAAGCGCGCAAAAGCGGGCCACATGACGGCGTACGATGAGCTGGTGCGGCTTTACCAGGAGCGTATCTACGCCACCATCTACCACATGACGTCAAACCACGAGGACGCCAACGACCTCGCGCAAGAAACCTTCATCAAAGCGTTCCAGGCGTTGAAGTCTTTCAAGGGCGATTCCAGCTTCTTTACCTGGGTTTACCGGATCGCGGTCAACAAGACCATCAACTTCCTCAAGCAGCGGAAGAACAGGACTCACCTGAGTCTTAACGATCTGGATTTTAACGCCGAACACGACCCCGACCTGGTTGCCCTGATTTCAGACAAAAACCCCCGTCGCGAAGTCAACCTGGCCGAACTCCAGGAAAAGTTG
>DATEKZ010000242.1:0-6702 GCA_035277185.1 Verrucomicrobiia bacterium | reverse complement strand
ATGCCCCCTTCCAGTCTCGTTCGTTCCAGCGCGGGCACAAATTGCTTGTTGACCTTGAGATCATGGACCTGCTCAATTCGACCGCGCATGCGCGGCAATGACCCAACTGAATCTCCTGCGATCCCGACCGCGCTTCTCACTCCTGCCTTACACCGCTAAGGTGCCCAATGAACGTCACGGTGCGGCCCGCCACGCGCGACGATCTCCCTGGAATCCTGGAGATTTACAATGACGCCGTGCTGAACACGACAGCCACGTACGATTACGAACCGCGCACGCTGGAGCATCGAAGCGCGTGGTTCGAAGACCACATGAAGAACAACCTTCCCGTATTCGTGGCGGAGGACGAAGGCCGAATCGCCGGCTGGAGCGCATTGAACCGTTATCACGACCGCAAGGGCTATCAGTTCACGACGGAAAACTCCGTGTATGTCGCCGCCGATCAGCGTGGAAAAGGCATCGGCAAACTTTTGATGAAGCCGCTTGTTGAAGCCGCAAAGCACCGGGGTCTGCACGCGATTCTGGCCGGCATCGACGCGCAGAACGAAGCGAGCATCCGGTTGCACGCGTCGTTCGGTTTCGTCAAGGTTGCCCATTTCAAACAGGTCGGATTCAAGTTCGACCGGTGGCTGGATGTCATTTACATGGAGTTGCTGCTGTGATGGTTCTTCTCCTGTTCTTCTGCTCCGGCGCCACGGCGCTGGTGTACGAAGTGGTCTGGTCGAAATACCTTTCGCTGATGTTTGGAAGCACCATCCAGGCGCAGACGGTGGTCCTGGCGGTCTTCATGGGCGGATTGGCGCTCGGCAACCGGATCGTCGGCAGCCGGGCCGACCTGTTGCGACACCCGCTGGCCGCGTACGGATACCTGGAACTCGCCATCGGCCTTTACGCGTTCCTTTTCAGCTGGATCTATCGGCTGGCGGACTGGCTCTTCGTCGCCGCAGGCTCGCGGTTGCTCGATCATGGGTCATGGCTGCTGCTGCTCAAAGCTGTCCTGAGCGTCGGTTTGCTGCTCGGTCCGACGATTCTCATGGGCGGCACTCTCCCGTTGTTGGCGGCCTGGCTGCAGAAGCAGTCCAACGATGCCGGCCGGTTGTCCGCCCGCTTTTACTCGGTGAACAGCCTGGGCGCCGTTTTCGGCTCGGCACTGGCCGGTTTTTTTCTCGTGCGCGCGCTGGGGATGGTTGCCACGTTGCAACTGACGGCCCTTGCCAACATTCTGGTCGGCTTTGCCGCTGTGGGCCTGTCGCGGCGGCACGCTGCCATCCCGTCTGTGACGGCGGATAACCCGTCGCCCGGTGAAACGCCTGACACCAAATCTGCGGCGTTGCGGTGGGGCGCGATGCTGGTTGCGCTGACCGGAGCCGTGTCGATGGGGTTGGAGGTGTTGGCATCGCGGTCGCTTGCGCTCATTTTCGGGTCATCACTTCAGGCTTTCGCAATCGTCCTGATGGCATTCATTCTGGGCATCGGCCTGGGCAGCGCGGTGGTGGCCTCGCCCCGGATGCGTCGCTGGCAGGAGGAGAAAACCCTGTTCGCCTTGCTGCTTTCGGCGGCGGCTGTGATCGGCGTGCTGGTCGCCGGCATCGAACAATGGGTCGATATCTACCGGCACGTGCGCACCGGACTGGCGCGAAGTGAAATGGGATTTGTCTTTCACCAGCTCGCAGCCGGAGCGATTGCCATGGTGGTCCTGGGATTGCCCGCCGCCCTGCTGGGCGCGGTGCTGCCCGTTTGCATCAGGGCCGAAGGGATCGGCGCCGCCGGTCTGGGAGAGCGGGTTGGACGGTTGCTGACGTGGAACACGGTCGGCGCGGTGGTTGGCGTATTGGTGACCGGTTTTGTGTTAATGCCTCGGATCGGTCTTCGCGGCGCCTTTGGCGTGCTCGCGGTCATCCTGTGCCTCGCCTCGCTGGCACTGGCGTTGCGGACGCATCAACGTTTCGCTGCAGGGACATCGGTTGCGCTGGCGGTGTTGCTGATAGGCGAGTGGACCGCCGGCGGCGAAGGCTGGCGGCATGTGCTCAGTTCGGGCGTGTTCCGCGCGCGGGAAACCGCAGTCAATCCGCACACGCTCTCCCTCCGCAAGAAACACATAAAGCTGCTGTTTTATGAAGACGCGGCCGATGCGACAGTCACGGTGGAGGAGGGAGACGGCGTCGCCGCATCCACCGACCGGGGGCTTCGCATCAACGGCAAACCCGACGCGTCCACACGCGGCGACATGTCCACTCAACTGATGGTCGCCCACCTGCCGCTGCTGGTCCGTCCGCACAGCACGGATGTTTTCATGCTCGGATTCGGAAGCGGCATCAGCGCCGGCGCCTTGCTGGGGCATCCCGTGCAACGGGTCGTTGTCGCCGAGAATTGTGAACCCGTTCTGCGCGCGGGGCATTTGTTTGCGCAGTGGAACCGGGGAGCGCTCACGAATCCCGTCGTCCGGCTTTGGAACGAAGACGCCCGAACCATCCTCAAACTCAGCCCGCGCCAATACGATATCGTGATCTGCCAACCCTCGAATCCGTGGATGATCGGCGTCGGCAGCGTCTTCAGCCGCGAATTCTACGAGCTCGGCGCGAGTCGGTTGAAGGAGGGCGGCATCCTCTGCCAGTGGTTCCACGTTTACGAGATGAGCGACGAGATTGTTGGTCTGGTCTTCCGATCGTTTACTTCCGTCTTCCCCCACGTTGAGGTCTGGGACGCCGGGCCGGGCGATGTGATCCTGCTCGGCTCGAAGCAACCCTGGAAATCATCGCCGGATGTTTTCCGCGAAGCCTTCAACCGTCCGGAACCGCGAAAAGACTTCGCCTCAATCGGACTGGGTTCGCCCGAAGCCCTGTGGGCGTTGCAACTCGCCTCGCAGCGGACCGGGTTCGCAATGGCCGGCGAGGGACCCGTCCAGTCGGACGCCTTTCCGATCCTCGAATACGAGGCGCCCAGGGCCTTCTATATCGGCGCCTCTTCCGTAATGCCGGTCATCTTCGACGAGCGGACGTGGCAGATGGATTTGGCCCCGGCGGACAAGCGGTCGACGCTGGCGGCGCTGAACGTGGCCGGGCTTGCGGAATTCCTGGACCGCTTCGGCTCGGTCAACGATCAATTCAAACAATACGTCGCGCTGCTCATCCAAAATGGCAAAAGTTCCGACGACGCCGTGCTCCGGTCCGCCGACGGGATGGTGCCCTGCATTTTCGCGCCGACGAACTTCTTCACGGCCAAAGCTGTGTTTCCGGCGAAGGCGAGCGACTCGTTCAAGCGCGCCTTTGTGGCGGAGATGGCTTTGCGGGCGCAGATGCCCGACTGGCAGGACCGGATCGCCACCATTGAAGAGTTGCTGCGCGGTCTTGCAGCGGGTCCTGCCGCGGCATCATCCGACTGGTCACCGGCCAAGGCTGCCGCGGTGGCGGTGAAGGCCTGTCTCAACCACGGAGACCGTGCGCGCGCCGAGCGAGTACTCGCGCAGGGATTGCGCGCCGCGCCCGGTTCACCGGAACTGCTCTACCTTGCGCGCATTCTGGAACGGGAGAAGCACGGGGAATAAGCGCCGGGAGGCAAGGCGCCACCTCAAAAGTCAATGGCCGCGAAACGGAACAAAGGCGCATAAATAAACATCGGGGCCATGAGACCTCCAGGGCTGCCGTGGTTCCGCGACAGCGTCCTGGAGTGCGGTAGTCCTCTACCGCTTTTCCACGCGCACAAAAGCGCCAGAGGGCTGGCGCAGTCCAAAACGTGACCGATTTTCGGAAGCTTCATGGAACCTTCAATAGTTAACCCAATCGTGCCGCGAACCAGCCACGATTTCCGCCGGCTGAACTGCCGTGCGTTAGACACCGCACTCCACAAAGTGAGACGCTATCTCTCGCCTTTTTCCTTTCCAAACCGCTCGCCCGCGGGAAGTCTCGACGCCATGCGCCACGAGAAAACGCTCCTCATCCGGCCGGAGTTCCTGAACCATGGAGGGACGCTGTTCGGCGGTTACATGATGCAGTGGGCCGACGATCTGGCTTACGTTGCGGCCTCACTGACGTTTCCGGACGCGACTTTCGTGACCAGATTGTTTGGCCAGTTCGATTTCAAAACACCGGTCCGCGCGGGCGACATCATCAAGATTTACAGCGAGGTGGAGAGCACCGGCACCACCTCCTGCAAGATACAGGTCTGGGCAATCAACGCGCGGACACAGGCCGAGGTCTTCCGCACCTTTGCCGTCATGGTCAATGTCCGGGACGGACAGAAGGTACCTTTGAAGAGCGCCCGGTAGCAGTGCGTCGGAAGACTGGCTATGCGCGGCCAAGAAACAGTCCCGGCTCTCCATGAACCGGAGCGCGGCTGTGTCGTCCTCGATCAGCCGCAGCAGGCCGGAACTTGCCCAGTGCTGCGGCTGGTCTTCGACACAGCCGCGCTCCGACACAGCGTACCGCCCCGGTTCATGGTCCCAATGCATGCGGAAAAACGAAAGAGGGCTCTCCATGAACCCACCCATTGAACCACAGAACAAGACAGCGCGATGCGCGGGACACCTGGCCACCACCACGCTGCTGGCTTCGTTCCTCGTGGCAGGCGCTCGTTCCGCCGCGGCTGCGACCGACTCATCCTTGCTGCAAACAGATTTTCCGTTCCAAGGCGCCGCCATCAGCGCGAAGTTTCCCGCCGGAAACGTGGCCATGAAAGGGCTCGCCATCCGCCTGGACAACGATGCCAGCATGCTCTTCGACACCGATCTGCTCCGCATGGCGGCCGGGTGGACCGGCAAATACATCACCACGTCCGGCGTGGCGTTTGACGGTCAGCACGGGGGACACCCGGCCATCGATGGCGATCAGAAATTCGGCACACCGAGACTTCCCGGATGGGCCGGCGCCCTTGGCCAGTTTGCGGACCTGCGTCCGGAGCCATTTGGTCCGATTTCATCCGATCTGGGCCGCTGGGACGGGCTTTATGTCGTCGGGAAAGACGTGGTGCTCTCCTACACCGTGCGCGGGACGAAAATTTATGAACAGCCTTCGAGCGTCGTGAAGGATGGACAACTTGGCTTTGTGCGCACCTTCAGGATCGACAAGACCAAGGAGGCGATCTCCCTGTTAGTCTGCGAAGTGCCCGGGGGGACCGGTAAGACCGGCAACAACGTCGCCCATCTGACCACTCTCGATGGCAAAGTCACGGCGGTGGGCGGCAACGGCCTGCCGAAGGATTCGAAGCTCGAGGTCGTCGGAAATCGAGTGGTGCTGCGCCTGCCAAAGGGCGCGCCCGCGTCCACGTTCAAACTAGTCATCTGGAACGGCGCGCCTTCGGACGCGATCAAATTCGGCGCACTGCTCGAAGGCAAGCCGGAGATTGCTGACTTCTCGAAAGGCGGCCCGGCCCGGTGGCCTCAGGAAGTGGTGACGAAAGGCGCGCTGGAGACGAGCAAGACGCCCGATGGCGCGTACGTCACCGACAGCCTGACGCCGCCGCTCGTCAATCCCTGGAAACGCCGGGTGCGGTTCGGCGGGATGGACTTTTTCAAGGACGGCACGCGCGCCGCGCTGTGCACCTGGGACGGCGACATCTGGATTGTTTCCGGGATCGATGACAAGCTGGAGAACCTCAAGTGGAAGCGGTTCGCTTCGGGGATGTATGAGACGCTCGGCCTGAAAATCGTGGACGAAGCCATCTATACCTCAGGCCGCGATCAAATCTCCCGTTACCACGACTTGAACAACGACGGCGAAGCGGACCACTACGAAAACTTCTGCAACCTCTACACCTCCACGGAAGGCTTCCACGAATTCGTCTTCGACCTGCAGACAGACAGGCAGGGCAATTTTTACTTTGCCAAAGCCGGTCCGGTGCGTTCAGGCGGCAGCGGTTTTGAAACCATCTCCACAAACGCGGGCACACTGATGAAGGTATCCAGGGATGGCCGCAGACTGGAGGTCGTCGCGACCGGATTCCGAGCGCCGAACGGCATCGGCGTCGGTCCGGATGGCCAGCTCACCACCGGCGACAACCAGGGCACGTGGATCCCGACTTCTCCGCTGAACTGGATCAAGCCTGGAGGATTTTACGGCGTCGAAGACCTGGCGCACAAAACACCACTGCCGCTGTTTGACCCGCCGTTGATGTGGTTCGCCTATCGCGAGTATGACAACTCCGGGGGCGGACAGGTGTGGGTCACGAGCGATCAGTGGGGGCCGTTCAAGGGCGAATTGCTTCACACTTCGTACGGCAAGTGCGCGCTTTACCTGATCATGAAGCAGCAGGTGGGCGATCTGATGCAAGGCGGCGCCGTGAGATTCCCGATCAGATTCAGTTCCTCGGCCATGCGTCCGCGCTTTAGCCCGAGAGACGGGCAACTGTACGTCGCCGGGATGCAGGGATGGCAAACGGAAGCCGCCCGACTCGCCGGGTTCGACCGCGTCCGGTACACCGGCAAACCGGTTTACATGGCCAGCGGTCTGAAGGTGGACAAGGCTGGCGTTCACATCATTTTCACCCAGCCGCTCGACGAAAAGGAGGCAACCGATCCGCAAAATTACAGCGGCAAGCGTTGGAACTATCGTCGCACGGCGAACTACGGCTCCGACGATTTCTCGGTGACGGATCCAATGAAGAAAGGCCGCGACACGCTGGACATCACGGCCGCAAAGCTGTCGCCCGATGGCAAGACCGTCACACTTACGATTGAGGACCTGCGCCTCGCAAACGTCGAGGTCATCC
>DATEKZ010000241.1:0-13929 GCA_035277185.1 Verrucomicrobiia bacterium | reverse complement strand
AGAGATTAGACATGAACAAGCTCTCCTTCATCCTCGCTCTTTTCGCGTCCGGCGCCGTCGTGGGAAACGCCGCCGACTACTCCCTGCACTCCTTCAGGAAGATCCAGCTCACCGACAAGTTCTGGGGGGAAGGCGCCAACTTCGGCGACTTCAACAAGGACGGCAAACAGGACATTGTCTCCGGTCCTTATTGGTGGGCAGGACCGGACTACAAACAGCGGCATGAGTATTACCCGGCAACGAAGACGTTCAAACTGAAGAAAGGCGAAGGCGCGGAAGAAACGGTCGACGGCTTCGAAGGCGCGCTTGGAAAGAACAACACTTACTCAGACAATTTTTTTGCTTTCAGCCACGACTTCAATAAGGACGGCTGGGACGACATCCTGATCCTTGGTTTTCCCGGTGTCGATTCGTCCTGGTATGAAAACCCGAAAGGACGCGAGGGGCACTGGCAGCGGCACATCGTGCTGGATGTGACCGACAACGAGTCGCCGACGTTCACCGATATCACGGGCGACGGCAAGCCGGAGATTGTTTGCGGCTCGAAGGGTTCCTATGGCTACGCGGAACCGGATTGGAGCGATCCGCGCCGCCCGTGGAAGTGGCACTCTATTTCACCCAACAACAACTATCACAAGTTTACGCACGGCCTCGGGATCGGGGACGTCAATGGGGATCGCAAGTTGGATCTGCTGGAGAAGGACGGGTGGTGGGAGCAGCCGAAGTCGCTCGAGGGCGATCCGGTCTGGAAGCATCACAAGTTTACTTTCGGTATCGGCGGCGCCCACATGTACGCCTACGACGTCAACGGCGACGGCCGAAACGACGTCATCACGAGCCTGGCGGGTCACGGCTACGGCCTTGCCTGGTACGAGAACGTGGACGCCGGCGGTGGTGGGATCACGTTCAAGGAACACATTTTCATGAACAAAGAGCCGAAGGAGAACAGATACGGCGTCAAGTTCTCCCAACTCCACGCGATCGATCTGGTGGACATGGACGGCGACGGACTGAAGGACATTGTCACCGGCAAGCGTTTCTGGGCGCACGGCCCGACCGGCGACGCCGAACCCAACGCGGCGGCGGTGCTCTACTGGTTCAAACTCGTTCGCGAAAAGGACAAGACAGTCGATTTCATTCCGCACCTCGTGGACGACAATTCCGGGATCGGCACGCAAGTGGTGGCTGGCGACATCAACGGCGACAGGAAGCCGGACATCGTGGTGGGCAACAAGAAGGGGACGTTCGTCTTCATTCACCAGGCGAAGAAGGTGAGCAAGGAAGAGTGGGAGAAGGCGCAGCCGAAGCCGAACATTTGACCAGCTATTCAGTCGAATATGAAATCGGGTTCATGGTCTCGATGCGAACTCGCAAAACCGTGGAGGCTACGGGGTCAATCGCGTACCGGGGAGACTTCGCGCGGAGCCTGCTGGCGGGCCAGTTGTGGCAGGGATTCTTGGCCCGGCTTCTTGGCTGCCCCGAACGCCCGCCGGTGAAGTTTTTGACCGAGATCGTCGAGGAAGGAATAGGCCACCGGAGTCACAATCAGTGTGAGCAGCAGGCAAAGGGTCTGACCCCCGATGACCACCACGGCCACGGCGCGGCGCTCTTCGGCGCCGGGCCCGCTTCCGACGGCGAGGGGGATCATGCCGGCAACGAGCGTCAGCGTTGTCATCAGGATCGGCCGTAATCGGTCGCGATTCGCCTGCATGATCGCCGTCAGGCGTTCCATGCCCTGCGTCCGCAGGTTGTTCATGTGGTCGATTTGCAGAATGGCATTCTTCTTCACGACGCCGAACAGGACGAGCAGGCCGAGCGCGGAGTAGAGATTCAGCGTGTTGCCCGAAACCCAGATCGAGAAGAGGGCGAAGGGCAGCGACAAGGGGAGCGAGAGCAGGATCGTGAATGGATGGATCATGCTCTCATACTGTGACGCCAGGATCATGTACATGAAAATGACCGAGAGGAGGAACGCCCAGAGGAATTCCTTGAAGGTCCGCTCGAGTTCGCGGCCGCGGCCGGAGACCTGGGTGGTGTACGCGGGCGGCAGGTTCATTTCCTTGAACGCGCCACGCAAGGCTTCCAGACGGTCGGCGAGCGCGTAGCCGGGCGCGATCGAACCCCGCAAGCTCACCTGCCGTTGCCGGTCGAGGCGGTCGATTCGCGACGCGGTCGTGCCCGGAACGATCTTCACCAGATTGTCCAAACGCACCAGGCCGCCGCCCTGCCGCGGCACGTAAAGACGCGCGATCGTCGCCGGGTCATTGCGGCCGCCTTCGGCCAGACGAAGCTGCACGTCGTAATCGTCGCTCACGCTCGGATCGCGGAAGCGCGAGACACGATCGTCGCCGCCCACCATGATGCGCAGCGCGTTGGCGATGTCCTCGGTATTGACACCGAGCGTGGCCGCGCGCGCGCGGTCGATCTCGACGCGCAGTTCGGGCTTGTCGAGCTTAAGCGTCGTGTCGGCGTCGAGGACCCCGAGTTCGGGTGCCTTCTTGCGGAGTTCCTCGGCGTATTTCGCGAGCGATTCGAGGTCCGGGCCAAGAATGTTGAAATCGATTTCGAAGTTCGGACCGCCCAGGCTGATCGAGGCCTGGCCGGAGCGAACCGACACCCGCACGTCGGGGATGCTTTTCAGACGACGACGCACCTCCTGGATCACGTCGCGTTGTGTATAATTTCCGCGGAAGGCGTTCCACGGCTTGAACGAGATCAATCGCGTCCAGGAAAACGTCCGTTCCTTGTGCGGCGCGATCCGGAGGTAGACCCGCGCGTAATTGACGCCGCCCATCCGGCCTGCGCCCACCGACGCGAGCATCACGCGGACTTGCGGCAGCGAGCGCAGTTCCGTTTCGACGCGCTGCACCACTTCGTTCATCGCGACGAGGCTCGTGCCTTCGCGCGCCGTGAGGCCGATTTCAAACTCGCCTTCATCGGTATTGCCGGGCGTGTATTCCTGCCGGATGGCGTTATACAGCGGCACGGACGATAGCATGACGAGGCCGGCGCCGATGACCACGAGCAGCCGGTGCCGCATTGAGAAACCGAGGATGGCTGCGTAGTTGCGGTCAATCCAGGCGTAGAAACCGCGGCGCGATTTCGGACCGTGGGGGTCGGCGGCCAGGGCGCCGAGGCTGAACAACCGAGCGCTCATCATCGGCGTCAGCGTGAAAGAAACCAGCAGACTCACCAGCACCGCCACTGCCGCCGTAAGACCGAACTGGAACAGGAACCTCCCCGCAATACTGGACATGAATGAAACCGGAACGAAGATGACGACGAGGCTGAGCGTCGTGGCGAGAACCGCGGTGCCGATCTCCTTCGTCGCCGCACGGGCTGCTTCGTACGGGTTCATTTTCTTCTCCTCGACAAAGCGGAAGATGTTTTCGAGCACGACGATGGCGTCGTCGATCACGATGCCGACCATCAGCACGAGCGCGAGCATCGTTACGCTATTGAGCGTAAAATCGAGCGCCCACATCATGCCGAACGTGGAGATGACGGAGGCGGGAATGGCGACGGCGGCGATGAGGGTGGATCGCCAGCTTCGCATGAAACAGAACACCACGAGGCTCGCGAGAATGCTGCCGACGACCAGATGCAGTTTGATTTCATGGAGCGCTTCGTAGATATAGCGCGACTGGTCCTCGATAATCTCGAAGCCGACGTCGGGAGGCAGTTGAGCCTTGACGTGCGACAGTTTCGCTTTAACGGCTTCGACCACCGCCACCGCGTTCGCGTCGGCCTGGCGTTTGACCTCCAGCGTCACCGAGGGTCGGCCGTTCAAACGCGCCGTCGAACGCTGTTCCTTCGTTCCGTCCTCCGCCCATCCGATGTCGCGAATTCGGATGGGAGATCCGTTGCGCGTGGTGATGACCAGTTCGTTGAACTCCTGCGCACTGGTGAGCCGGCCCACGGTGCGCAAGGTTTGTTCGCGCAAGGACGAGGTGACGTTGCCGCCGGGCACGTTCGCGTTTTGCCGCACGATCGCCGCGCGGACGTCAGTAATCGGGATTTGATAGGCCGCCAGCCGGTCGGCATCGACCCAGACGCTGATGGCGCGTTCCAGGCCGCCGCGGATTTCGATTTCACCGACGCCCAGCGTGCGCTCGAGTTGAACTTTGGCAACTTTGTCGGCGAGTTCGGTCAGCTCGCGTTGCGACCGATCGCCGGTCAGGGCGATGGTCATCACCGGCGAGCGATCGGAATCGAACTTCGTGATGACCGGCGGATCGGCCTCGCGAGGCAATTCGCCGACGACGGTTGCCACGCGGTTTCGAACGTCTTCCGCGGCGATGTTCACATTGCGGCGGAGGTCGAACTGCACGATGACGAACGAGAAACCGATGCCCGAAATCGAGCGGAGTTCGGTGATGCCCTCGACGGTGTTGACCACCTCTTCAATCGGCTGGGCTACGAGCGACTCCATTTCGGCCGGTGAAGCGCCCGGCAGCCGCGTGGAGATGAAAACGGTGGGAACATCCACCGGCGGCGAGCGGTCCACACCCAGTTTGAAGTAGCCCGTCGCGCCCACGACGACCAGCGCGAGGACGATCATCGTCGCGAAGACCGGCCGGCGAATCGAGATTTCGGCTAGCTTTTGCATCTGGAACAGCGCATCGCTGTCTGTTGGTCAGGAACCATTGGTGGCAGCCGCGGTTCCGACCGAGGGGACTTCGATTTTCACCGCTTCACCGGTCTGGAGGTTGCCCGGATTGATCACCACGATTTCGCCGACCCTTATGCCGGTGACGACTTCGACCCAATTGGTCCCGCGCCGGCCGGTGTTCACCGGTTTCTCGACGGCCTTGCCGTTCTCGACGACGAAGACCTTTTCGATGCCGGCGAAAGTGACGATGGCCTCGGCCGGGACGCTTAACGACTGGTGATCGTCCCGGATGATGATCTCGGCGCGCACAAATGAACCCGGACGCAGTGATCCGTCGCCTTTGATGTCCGCCTCGACCACGAGCATGCGGTTCTGCTGGTTGATGGCGGGGCTCACGCGGCTGACGGTTCCCATGTGCGGCGTTTCATCGCCTTCGACGCGGATGCGTATTTTTTGTCCGGTGCGGATGGCCGCCGACTCGCGTTCCGCGGCTTCGACGCGCAAGCGGAGGGGGTCGGTTCGGACGATGGTAACGACCGGTGTTCCGGTGGTCAGATACTCGCCGGGGCTGGCGCGGCGCTCCTGGATGGCGCCGTCGAACGGTGCGTGAATGGCGGTGTCGTCGAGTTGTTTGCGGGCGATTTCGACTTCGACCCGCCGCTGGGCAAGCTGGGCGCGGCGATTATTCACCTCTTCGAGGGCATCGCGATAACGATTGGCGGCGACCTCGTACAACGCATTGGCTGCTTCGCGTTCGGATTCGGAAAGGACTCCCTGTTGGGTGAGGCTTTCGATGCGCTCGCGATTCTTTCGCGCTTCGTCAAGCCGCGCTCTGGCTTCCTTGACCGTGCTGGCCTGGTCCAGATCAATCCTGTCGTCACTGCCCTCCAGGGGCAACCCCAGTCGTGCGCGCGCCTGGGCCAACAATGCTTCGGCCTGTCGAAGCTGGAGTTCGTAATCTTGCGGTTCCACCCGGGCGATGAGCTGTCCCTTCTTCACGTTGCTGCCGAGATCGACGGCGACGGTTTGAATCCGTCCGGCCACCTTCACACTCAGGGTTGCTTCGTCCTGGGCGGCCAGCGTACCGATGACCGCCACGGTGTATTCCATCACCTGCTCGATGGCGGCGGCGGTCCTGACCGGCCGAACCGTGTCGGCGCGCCCGGTCCCTTTCCCGCCCGCACTGTCGTTGCGGCCGCAGGCGGTGACGATGACGCACAGGAGAGTTGCGCCGGCCCATCCTCGAATCCAGCCGGGAAGTTGCCCGCGTCGGCCAGGGCCGGGTATGCACGAATGGCTCATTTCAATGCGCGGTCCAGGTAGTCAGCGATGTGCAAGGCTTCGATGCCGTCCGCGCCCGCCTTGCGCAAGCCCGCCTGAATCTGGAGCAGGCAACCCGGATTGGTGGTGACGACCATCTGTGCGCCCGTCTTCAAAATGTTTTCGATTTTGCGTCGTTGCAGGCGTTCGGCCATTTCCGGTTCCGTCAGGTTATAGCTTCCGGCGCTGCCGCAGCAAACATCGGATTCAGGCAGTTCCAGGTAATTATCTCCCGCGACGGCCTTGACCAGGTCCCGGGGTGGTCGTGTGATGCGCTGCGGGTGCGCCAGGTGACATGCGTCGTGATAGGTGACACGCAACGCCCCAATCGGGCTACACGAGTCGCGGGTCTTCCCCTCGACCGTCATTTCCGGGCCCGAGACTTTGAACCCGATCTGCGTGAGCCATTCGGTCAGGTCCTTGACTTTCGCGCTGAACTGCCGCGCGCGTTCCACCCATTGCGGATCGTCGGCGAGCAGGTGCCCATACTCCTTGAGCGTCGAGCCGCACCCGGCCGCATTGATGACAATGGCGGCGAGATTGTGGCGCTCGAAC
Organism: Verrucomicrobiia bacterium; assembly: GCA_035277185.1. GTDB lineage: Bacteria > Verrucomicrobiota > Verrucomicrobiia > Limisphaerales > AV2 > DATEKZ01. The sequence continues at coordinate 7,442 of DATEKZ010000241.1, read as the reverse complement.
ACCTCGATGTTGTTGCGCGCGCAGGCGCGGGCGCGTTCCAGATTTCCGCCGTGCGCGTAAAGCGCCCCGCAGCACCCTTGCAGCGGCGGGGTGATGACCTCGTAACCCGACCGGGTGAGCAATCGAACGCTTGCCGCGTTGGTTTTGCCGAACATCACGCTCATGACGCAGCCGCTGATGAATCCCACCCGGCCTTTCCTGGGCCCCGTCAGCGCCGGCGAGACCATCGGCAGCTTGACCGCGCTGGCGTCGGCGGGCACGAGCGCCAGCGCTTCGCGCGCAAATTTTGGCAGCAGTTTGACGGCGTGGATGGCGCGAAGGAATTTCGCCGGAAGCAGCGCCAGTTTCATCCGGCCCGGATACGGAAAGATTCTTTCAATCAAAAAACGGCGCAGAAGGACTTGAAACCAGGAGCGGCGAAAGTGGGTTTCGATGTGGTCGCGCGTGTGTTCGAGCAGTTCGCCGTAATGCACGCCACTGGGGCAAACCGCTTCACAGGCGCGGCAGCCAAGGCAAAGGTCGATGTGTTGGACCACGGTGTCGGCGAGCGACAATCGTCCGTCCTGCACCGCGCGCATCAGGTAAATGCGTCCGCGCGGAGAGTCGTTTTCGTTGCCGGTCTCGAGATACGTGGGACAGGACGAAAGGCACAGCCCGCAATGGATGCAGGCCAGCGACTTGTCGTAGTCGAGAAAGCGGTTGGGTTGCAAGCCGGCCTCAGTCATTCAAGAATCTGTTTTACTCTGCGATCAGGATCAGGATTAAGCGAGCAAGATCACGATTACGATCAAGCTTAATTAAGACCAGGACGGGGAAAAAAGAAAGCGGGCTGGTGGGGTCGCCCAGCCCGCATACCCGAAGGCCTCCTTGCAGGTCAGTCCAGCAGCGCGAGAAGATGATTGATCGTTTGGCGGAGGCAATCTGCCAAAAGCGCATGTCAATCCAAGGTCGGTCGAGTGACAGTTCGGAAAACATTTCCCTTATTCATGCAGTGAAAAGAAGTAAAAGAAGCCTTTAACCACGGATGGACCCGGATGGACCCGGATCAGAACCGAAATTCTCCAATCGGTCCATTGAGACGGTGTACAAAACTTTGTGGCGTACGCGACAAAGTTCTGCGCACGCACCGTCCGGTTCATGGAATGCCACCTTCTCCATGAACGGTACATCTTGCAAGCTCTCCGAACTTACCGATCGTGTAAGTCCCACCCGAGGGACAGCGAAAACCTTCAAATCCATTCTTCAAGTAAGGCGAGATCTGTTCGCCCGTAACCGTTGATCCGCTGGGCAGTTTGTGCTCGATTGCGTACTGCTCTTTTGCTCCTTCGATCATTCGCCGATTACTCAGGCATGAGATCCTCAAGGTCAATGCGGTCGGTAAGATGCCGCGCTCCTTCAGCCAGAACCGACAATCCATCACCCAAGGATGGGTGTTGCGGATGGCAGGCGCGTGACCAGGTGGCTCAGGCGTGGTACCAAGGCCGATGCCGTGCCTGCCCTTTTGGTAAACGTGCAGATCAAATGGCACACCGGCTTTCCGCAAGGCCTCGGCAAAGAGAAGACTGTTTTCCACCGGAACCGCCGTGTCTTCGTACGTGTGCCACACAAAACACGGCGGCGTCTCTTTGGTCACCTGAAGCTCATTGGAGAGCAACTTGACCAACTCCGGCGACGGGTTTTTACCGAGCAGATTATTCTTCGATCCCTGGTGCGTGAACTGCCCCATGGTAATCACCGCATAACAAAGGATTCCCCAATCGGGCCGCGAACTCTGCCGCTCGACCGGATCTTCCGCATCCGCTTTGCCCGCGTCGAAATGCGTCAACAGCGTGGAGGCCAGATGCCCGCCAGCGGAGGAACCCATAATGCCGACGTGTTTCGGGTCCACCTTCCAATCGTCCGCTCTGGCGCGCACCAGACGGACCGCCCGGGCGGCATCGTTCAACATGACGGGATGTCGATAGCCGCTCGATCCGAGTCGATACTTGAGAACGAATGCCGCAACCCGGAGGTCGTTCAGCCAGAGAGCGTAGTCCTTCCCCTCATGCGGCGCCAATCCTCCGTAGCCGCCGCCCGGGCAGACCACAATCGCCGGTATCGGATCACCCGACTTCGATCCCTCCGGCAGATAGGGCGTGATCGTGGGAATGTCCTTGTCTTCCGTCCCCAAAGCCCCCGGCGCGCCGGCAGGCCAGAGGGGGATCGGATCGTTGACTTCGGCAGTCAACGCAACTGAAAAAGCGAGCAAAGCGGGTATCGCGAGAAGGTTCTTCATGCAGGATGGGTTGAATGGTTGTGCGGCAGCAGCTTAACCGAAGGCGGTGTTCTTACAACGAGGAAGTCCTGTCAATCCGCGTCGCTCTTCGATGGTCCAATTCCAAATTCTCAATTCTCAATTCTCAATCCCCATCCGCTGGTTTGACACCCTCTTCCCCTGCTCCTACCTTCGCTCTCGATGTTTGAACTCGTCGCGCCTTACCAACCCGCCGGTGATCAACCGCAGGCCATCGACAAGCTGACCGAAGGAATTGTATCGGGCGCGAAACATCAGACGCTGCTCGGCGTCACGGGCTCCGGCAAGACGTTCGCCATCGCCAACGTGATCCGCAACGTGGACAAACCGACGCTGGTCATCTCGCACAACAAAACGCTGGCCGCGCAGCTTTATGCGGAGTTCAAGAGCTTCTTCCCGAACAGCGCCGTCGAATATTTCGTCAGTTATTTCGACTATTATCAACCCGAGGCCTACATCCCTCGCACGGACACGTTCATCGAGAAGGATTCGAGCATCAACGAAGAGATCGAACGGCTGCGGCTTTCCACGATGAGTTCGCTTTTTGCCCGGCGCGACGTCGTTGTCGTCGCGAGCGTGTCGTGCATTTATGGCATCGGCAGCAAGGAGGATTACGAGGCGATGATCGTGCCGATCCGCGCCGGCCAGGAATTCACCCGCGAACAGTTCCTCGAGCGGGTCGTGGATCTCCAATACACCCGCAACGACATCGCGTTTGAGCGCGGCCAGTTTCGCGTGCGTGGCGACACTGTCGAAATCCGCCCGGCCGCGACGGAAGACGGCATTCGGATCGAGTTCTTCGGCGACCAGATCGAGCGCATTACGCGTTTCGATCCGCTGACCGGCGACAAGCTCGATGCGCTCGACTACGTGACGATCTATCCGGGCAAACAGTTCGTGACGCCGCTGGAAAAAATCAAGCGTGCGGTCATGTCCATCCGGGAGGAACTGACGGAGCGCATCGCGTGGTTCGAAGGACGGGGCAAACTGCTTGAAGCCCAGCGCATCAAGATGCGCACCGAATACGACATCGAAATGATGCTGGAAATGGGTTTCTGCTCCGGCATCGAGAACTACTCGCGGCCCCTGAGCGGGCGTCCACCCGGTTCCCGGCCCTACACCCTGCTCGATTTCTTTCCCGACGATTACCTGTTGGTGATCGACGAGTCGCACGCGACCGTTCCGCAGATCGGCGGCATGTATGAAGGGGATCGTTCCCGCAAGACCGTGCTCGTTGATTACGGTTTTCGACTCCCCAGCGCGCTGGACAATCGGCCATTGCGGTTTGACGAGTTTCAGGAGTTTCAACGGCAGACGATTTACGTGAGCGCCACGCCCGGCCCGCGGGAACTGGAATGGTCGCGGGACCGCGTCGCCGAGCTGGTGGTCCGCCCCACGGGCCTGATCGATCCGAAGGCGACGGTCAAACCGTTGAAAGGCCAGATCGACGACCTGATCGAGGAAGCCCGGAAACGCGTGGAACTAAAGGAGCGGGTGCTGGTCACCACGCTGACGAAGCGGACCGCCGAGGAACTGACCGATTACCTGCGCGACATCGGCATCAACGTCCGTTACCTGCACAGCGAGATCGACGCCATCGAGCGCGTCGAGATTCTTCGCGCGTTACGCAAAGGCGACTTCGACGTGCTGGTCGGCATCAACCTGTTGCGGGAAGGGCTGGACCTGCCTGAGGTTTCGCTGGTCGCGATCCTCGATGCCGACAAGGAAGGCTACCTGCGCAGCGCGACGAGTTTGATTCAAACCGCCGGGCGCGCCGCGCGGCATCTCAACGGGGAAGTGATTCTCTACGCCGACACGATGACCCAGAGCATCCAGAAGTTTCTGGCCGTGTCGGATTACCGGCGCAAAAAGCAGATCGTTTACAACCAGGAACACAACATTGCGCCACGCAGCGTGAGCCGGCCGGTTGAGGAGAGCCTCTCATCGGACGCCCAGGGCCGGGCGACGCGCAATGCGGCTGCGTCGGTCATCAACGACGCCGGCGGCAACTTCGACGTGACGGAAACGATCCGCGAGCTGGAGGAACAGATGCTTGAGGCGGCGAACAACCTGGAGTTTGAAAAGGCGGCGCTGTTCCGCGATCAGATTCGGGAATTGAAACGGAGCGCCGGCATCGAGAAAGGATCGCAATCGACAAACTCTGTCAGTTACGGGAAAGCCAGGAAGCGCCGGGTCAGAGCCTGAACAGAAACCCACGTAGAAACTGCGTTTTACCGGGTCACCGTCCACGACCGGGCCTGTCCCAAAGGCCAGCGATCGCCGGATGGCGGGTTGCGTTCAGTTCCACGACAAATCCTCGGGCGTCTGCGAGAGCAGGCGGTACTTCCAGCCCTTCTTCCGCAGGATCAACGGCCAGAGTTCCTCCGGTGCACTGTGAAAAACGAGGTCGATCGACGCCGGATGCGTGAGCCAGGATTGCCGCTTCATCTCGTCGTCGAGCTGGCCCGGACTCCAGCCGGCGTACCCGGCAAACACCCGTACCTGCTGGGTGGAGGCAAACGATTCGCCCAGTTCCACCAGGCCGTCGAGCGAATGCCCAAGGTTCAGATTGGGAAGGACATTGGCGTTGAGCAGAAACTGTTCGCTGTGCAGATAACTCAGGGCGGCCGGCTGCACGGGGCCGCCGAGGTAGAGCGGTTGTTGCTTCAGCGGGTCCGCCATGTCCGCCACGATCATCTCTCCGACCTTGTTTCCGCTGCTGCGATTCAACACCAGCCCGAAGGCGCCTTCGGCGTCATGCTGGCAGATGAGCACCACCGTCCGGTGAAAAAACGACCCCCGCAGATTGCCGCCGTCGAGCAGCAACTGTCCCTTCAACGATTTTAACTTGCTCGCCATCTTGCGATGTCAAAAATTGATGCCACAGGCCAGCCGGACTGACAATCCCGATTCGCTTCCCTGCTCTGGAAAAATCGAAGCGCAGATCGAGCGGAAAGCTTCCGGCCCGGCGCGGCGCCGCCGCGCTTTTGCTTTCATCCCGCGCGGCCGACTGATAACCTTGCGCCAACAGTTAACGCCACCACCACCCATGTGCATTTCTTTTGCCAGGCGGCTCGCGCTCTTCGTCGTGCTGACGCTTGCATTTGCGTGCGGCGCCGCGGACAAGGCCGCGGTCCGGCGCGAAGGCGTGGCGTTCATAACGCATTTCGGATGGCCGGATTGCCTGGCGCTCGAGGCCGCCGACCCGGGAGTCCGCGCGATTATTGCGCCCGCCGTCGGCGGCCGGATCGTCCACTACGGATTCAGCTACGAGAACATCATTTTCGAAAGCCCCGGCAGTGAGGGGAAGACCCTCGCGAATACGAAAGAGTGGTTTTGGGTGGGCGGCTATCAATGCGATGTCGGCCCCGAACTCCGCGGCATCCCCGATCACGCGGCGCTTTGGGCCGGCTCCTATGACGGCGTTGCCAAGAAGGACTACACCGTCGCGGTCACCAGCGCGCCGGACACGACATTGGGGATTCAAATGGGCAAAGAGATCGTCATCGACCCGGAGACCGGCCACCTGGGCATCACACAATGGATGAAGAACGTGTCGGAAAAGGACGTCTCGTATTGCCTCTGGGACCGCACCCTGTGCAAAGGCGGCGGCTTCGCCTTCTTTCCGCTCAACCGAAAGAGCCGTTTCCCCGCCCGGTGGAGCATCCGAAACAAGGTCAACGACAATTACGTTTACGACGGCAAGACTACGGACTCGCCCAACGTCCAGGTGATCGACGGCGTGCTGATCGCGAAGACGACCGGCTCGGCGACGAAGGTCGGGGCGGACAGCGACGCCGGGTGGATTGCCTACGCGCGGGGACGGTTGTTGTTCGTGAAATACTTCCCCAGTTTCCCCAACGGCAATTACACTGACGGCGGCAATTCCGTTGAACTTTACTTCGACCAAAGTGTCGCCGAACTCGAACCCCTCAGTCCCGAGGTTAAACTCAAGCCCGGCGAAACCTACACCTTCCCCGAACAGTGGGTTCTGATCGAACTGAAAAAATCCGTGACGACGTTCGATCAGGCGCGGGCGCTGGTGAAGCAGGTGCCGCGGTCGCCGTTCCGGAGCGGCGGGCGCTGAATCGGGCCGATGGAATCTTCCGCATCACCGACGCCTCCCGAACCGCCCCCGTCGCCGGAGGCTCATTCGATTTCAAAGCCGCGCTGGTGGATATTTTTGCTGCTGCTGACCGCCTATCCGCTGTCGGTGGGATTGATTTCCGCCCGTTCAGCAGACGGCAGTTCGGAGCCGATTCTGCCGCGAACGGCCAGAGGCGTCCTCCTCCTCGGTGGCGTGGAGCTGGTGATATTCGGTGTCGTGTTCGTGCTGGCCTGGCTGGCGTCGCGTGCCTCGGCCGAACAACTCTATCTCAAATGGCGCGGCGGTTTCTGGCCGTTGCTGCGCGGGCTTGGCTATTCGGTCGCCCTCCGGATCTGCATCGGACTGGCCGCAGCGGCCGCAATCCTGATCGCCCGCGCTGTATTCGGCGCTGAGGAAGCGGAACTCAGGCGGGCGATGCCGCGAGTGGAGGCGATGGTGGACGCCAACGCGCTGACGCAAGATCCGCTGTATTTCTGTCTGATGCTGACGTTCGTCAGCTTTGTGGTGGCCGGGCTCCGCGAAGAACTGTGGCGGGCCGGGATGCTGGGCGGATTGCGAGCGTTGTTTCCGAGGTTTCAGAGCACCGCGGGCGGTCTGGTGGCCGTGACGATCATCGCCCTGGCGTTCGGCCTCGGTCATTTGCCGCAGGGCTGGAGCGGTGTCGCCGCCACGACGCTGTTGGGAATCGGACTCGGTGGAATCATCGTTCTGCACCGATCGATCTGGGACGCCGTACTGGCGCACGGTTTTTTCGACGCAACCACGTTCGTGCTGCTGTATCTGGTGGCGCGGTTCCTCCCGGATGTTTTGCCGGCCGGTTGATGGGTTCAAAAGCTTTGACAGGTCCCGCGTTTGTCTGTAGTTATGCGCGCAGCTATGGGATTGGACGCCAAGAAAACGCAGCGCGCGAACGTTCGCGTTCTGCGCGCCGCCATGGGATGGCGGACCCCGCGCCTGATTATGCGCGAGGGCGGCGGTTGGGCACCAAGGACCATCTAAACATCATCGAGTTTTTGGACCCACCGCTGAACGGCGGTGGGT
>DATEKZ010000240.1:0-3805 GCA_035277185.1 Verrucomicrobiia bacterium | reverse complement strand
GATATCACGCTGCAGCAGGTGCTCACGCGGCCGGAAGACTTCGACGTCGTCGCGACGATGAATCTCAACGGCGATTATCTCTCCGACGCGCTCGCGGCCCAGGTCGGCGGCATCGGTATCGCGCCCGGCGGCAACATCAATTACATCACCGGCCACGCGATTTTTGAAGCCACACACGGCACCGCGCCAAAGTATGCCGACAAAGACATGGTCAACCCCGGCTCGGTTGTGCTCTCCGGCGAGATGATGTTCCGGCACCTGGGCTGGATCGAAGTGGCCGATTTGATCCTCAAAGGCCTGAACGGCGCCATCGGCAGCAAACGCGTGACGTATGATTTCGCCCGGCTCATGGAAGGCGCGACGCAGATCAAGTGCTCGGAGTTTGGGGAGAATATTGTGGCGCATATGTAGCGTCTCGTAGCAGCCGACGTAAGGAGGCTCCAACGTCCTGCGGCCGAAATTGGTGGGTCAGCCAAACGATTCAGTTGTATGGGTCGCTCGCCCTCACCCCGGCCCTCTTCCCCCAAGGAGAGGAAGAACGTCATCCGCTTTCGCGGTCATCGAACGCACTTGAAACGAAGTCCGCCAGCGGACGACAGCGACAGAGGGGCGGTCAAAACCTCCCGCGGTCTGCGCTCGCTGTTCCCTCTCCTTGGGGGAGAGGGTTAGGGTGAGGGCGAGCCAATTCTCTAACTGCATCTTGGACCCGCCTTCCCTTTTACTTTCCTGTGCGTCTGCGCTACGCTCGCTCGTGATGCGATTCAGCGTGAGCTGGTATGTGTTGTCGGCGCTGTGCCTGCCGTTGGCGGCGGCTCACTCGTCGCCGATTCCCTACAACGCGATCTACGCGTTCGGCGACAGCCTCACCGACACGGGCCGCCAACCGGCGGAACCGCTGCTCCATTACGAAGGCCGGTGGTCGAACGGGCCGCTCTGGGTCGAATACCTGTCCCGGTGGGTGCTCGGGCGCTATGACGCCGACAACAATTTTGCGCGCAGCGGCGCACAAACCGACGACACGCACAACCAGGTTCTCGCGTTCACTCCCACGAACGACATCAGTCATGCGCTGTTCGTCGTGTGGGCAGGCGGCAACGACTTCCTTCAGGAGTACGACACACACTGGTTCAACGATTCGAGCTGGAACCAGCAGATCGCCTACTCCGTCGGCAGTCTTTCGAACGCCGTGGTCAACCTTTACGACAAGGGCGCACGATTCATTCTGGTTCCGAACACCGTGGACGTGACTCGAATTCCTTCACTGAATCAGCTCCCGGGTCTTGTGCGGGATTATCTCCGCGGCAAAGTCGAGCAATTCAACGCGCAGTTGGGCGGCGCGCTCGCTCAGGTCCAGGCGGCGCGTCCGGATCTCATTCTGTATCCGTTCGATTTCTACTCCAGAGTGAATGCGTTGCTTGCCAATGCGGCCGCGTACGGGTTTACGGAAACGGAGATCGACGCGCTGGCGGACGTGAGCCTTGTGGACAAGAGCTTTGACGGTCCCGGCGCGAACTATGTCTTCTGGGACCCGATCCATCCCACGACCAAGGCGCATCGAATCGTTGCGGGCTGGTTTCAGAAACTGGTGTATCCCCTGCAGTCGCGTGTCGCGATGCGTTTGAGCCAGGGTGTCCCCGAACTTTCGGTCGCCGGCCTGGACGTGGGCAGCCGGTACGTGATCCGGAGGACAAGTGATTTGATTACCTGGTCGGATTTCCAGCCGTTTACGGTCGAGGATCCTTTTGTGACGCTGGTCCTGACCAACGACAGGCCGTTTTCGTTCTTTTCGATCGCCCCCGAATGAACTTAAGCAGCGATGCAGTCCGACCCGCGAAACACGCGAAATACGCCAAAGATGATTCAACGTTGAACCACCGATGCATTCAGCGCGCCAGGGCCGCAATCCAAAAGAATCAACCACGGATGGACACGGATAAACACGGATTTCCTAAAGGAATTTGACGCGAATTTCGCGAATTCACGCGAATTCAAATCGAACCTCTTCCAATTCGCGCCAATTCGTGAAATTCGCGTCACGTCTTATCCGTGTCGATCCGGGTTCATCCGTGGTTAAAATGCCTTCTTCGTTTGCTGGCGCGACGGCGCCGCGGCCGAAGCAGCGCAGAGTTGCACTCTGCTGTATCGCGGATTTGCAATCCGCCGAGCGTCGGCCACTCGGCAACGCGTTCAAGTGCCAAGCCCTGGCGGAATGAAATTCGACGATACGGCAGATTGGAAATCTGCGCTACGATCGACGGACGAACTTACCTGTTCGTCGGAACAGGGCATCGTCGTTCCCGTGGCCTCAGCGCGACTGCGGCGGGACTTTGTCTGTTGAGAACGGTTCTTTGCCCGGCGGATGAATCGGATTGCCGGCCGGATCAATAATCGTGGGGGTGATGAAAACGAGGAGCTGCTTCTCGCTCTCTTCGGGAGTTCGCTCGGTGACGGATTCACCGTTCGGGTTGCCGAGCACGAGAGTCTGGCCGTTGTAAACATCTGCCTCAGCTTGCATCTGGCGAATGAGAAGGATCGGCAACGGCAAATGGGCATGCTTCCCTTCACCGCGAGCCCTCATCACGCTGATCGACGCCGTGACGTGAATCGTGTAACCATCGCTGTCCACTTCGGGAACCAGATTGAGGACAGAGCCAGGCGGTATCGCGGACATCGTGAAAGGACTGGTTGCGCCATTCGTCGGCTGAACACCTGGCTGAGCCAGCGCCTGGGGCTTGATGCGGGTTGTCATCCCATTGTCCATCACTTGAATCTGTGTTTGCCGGCCTGAAAGGGTCGTAACTTTTGGCGCGGGGAGAATTTTTGGTGCGATGAGAATTCCCATGGCCGAGGATTGCTCCGCCGCGCGAAGCAGTGCCTGCATTTGTGCTGCGGTAAGAACCCGCTTCCAAGTATTGGTCGTCGAGTTCGGCGGCGGAAGGTCCAGGCCGAGTATCCCGGCGGTATCGGTCGGCATCTCCATGAGTCGCGATTCTATGGTTATCTGCGCCGGCGAGTAATTGAGAATGGCGAGAGCTTTTTCAACCGTCTCGAACTCTTCTTTTGTGGCGCGGACCATCAGCAGCCCCGTCCGTTCGTCGTAGTAAATGGTGTTCGGCGAAAAAACATTTACGCCTGCGCCTTCAAAAAACCGCCGGACCGACTCCACAACATTGGTAGAAAGGTCGCCGGCCAATTGCTTTTGGAGGCTCTCCCGCAATCGATGAGGATCGACTCTGAAAGAGCGGGTTTCCAACGGCGTTGGCGAACTGACGGGCTTCGTCTTGTCCTCCTGCGGCGGAGCGGTGCCGCCTTGGGAACCAAGCTGGCCGTTGCTCAAGAGAGTGTTTCCCAGAAACCAATCAAACCCGAGTTTCTTGGTGTCGTTGGGTCCGACCTCGACAGACTTACTTTCAGCCGGGGACTGTGGCGGAGCGATGTTAAGGGCCGCAATGGCCTTCTGAACGAGATCGAGTTCTTCGGCGGTGGCTCGGACCATCAGAATCCCGGTACGGTCTTTGAAAAACACCATATTCGGCGGATTGGGATTCACGCCCGCGCCTTCAAAAAACCTCCTGACCATGTCCATATTGGTTGAACCGGTGTCCGGCATCTGCCTCCGCAACGCTTCAAGAAAAGACTGCGGGTTGATCCGGAAGAATTGCGTTATGAGCTTTGGCTCTTGCGAAGCTTTCGGCGAAGTGACCACGTGAAGGCTGTTGGTCGTCGAGGCCGACCGGAACAGTGGCCCTACGAGCGGCAGATCGCCCAGAACCGGAACTTTATCAGCGCGAGGGCCCGATGGGGG
>DATEKZ010000239.1:0-4040 GCA_035277185.1 Verrucomicrobiia bacterium | reverse complement strand
AACCAACGCGCCAGGAACCCTCGTTGTCATCGGTCTGTGGTTTCTGCCTTTCTCACCCCTCACCCCGGCCCTCTCCCGTTGAGGGGAGAGGGAGAACCCCGGGTCATTTGCAAAAAACTGAGAGGCCCCCCAAGAGTCCTGGCCCGGGTCTGCACGGGATTCGACCTTTGTCACGCTCATTCGCATCGCAGGGCTCTATCCATGAATAGGGGATTGAGAATTGAGAATTGAGAATCTGGAATTGGATCATTGACCGTTGTTGTCATCGCGGCCGAAACTGTCGTTGAAACCATTCCGCAGCCACGTGCGCCACCTGGTCCAGTGTTCCCGCTTCCTCGAAGAGATGCGAGGCGTTCGGGATGATCACCAGCTTCTTTTCGCAACGAAGCCTGGCCAGTGCCTCTTCGTTGAGGCGGAGCACCTGTTGGTCAAGTGATCCCACAACCAGCAGGGTCGGAGCGGCAACGCGCGGCAGCGCGTCGCCCGCCAGGTCCGGGCGGCCACCCCGTGAAACGACGGCCGAGACGACGGGGCCGACCTCCGCCGCAGAAACCAACGCCGCGGCTGCGCCGGTGCTGGCGCCGAAATAACCGATTCCCAGGTGACTTGTATCCCTCCCGGCCGCAACCCATCGCGTCGCGTCCGCGAGGCGTTTCGCCAGTAGTCCGATGTCGAATCTGAGGCGTCCCGAAACCTCGTCTTCGTCCTCTTCCTCGCGAGTGAGCAGATCGAACAACAGCGTGCCGATGCCGGCCTGGCGGATGACCCGGGCGACAAACTGATTGCGGGGGCTTTGCCGGCTGCTGCCGCTCCCGTGCGCGAAAAGCACGACGCCACGCGATTGGGACGGAATGGACAGTTCACCTTCCAGCAGCACCGGGCCCGATGGAATCTGCACTTGACGGTTGACGATCTGCACGCGGCTAACCTACCACATCATCCCCTCATTTACCCTTCAAGCAGAACCGATTGGAAAGGCTTGTGAAAAAAATCACAAATTCACTTGCCTGACTTTTTAGTGCTGATTAGCTTGCACCAAACTGCGGGTCGGTCACCGCTGGGCCAATGCAAACCAACACCGAAATCGGCTACAACTCGAAGATCGAAGGCGATGTCATCCATACCCGCCTGGACGCCGCGTTGAACTGGTTTCGCAAGAATTCCCTCTGGCCAATGCCGATGGGGTTGGCCTGCTGCGCGATTGAATTGATGGCCGCCGGCGCCAGCCGTTATGACATTTCGCGGTTTGGCGCGGAGGTCATGCGCTTTTCTCCCCGGCAATCGGACCTGATGATCGTCGCCGGCACGGTCACCTACAAGATGGCCCTCCCCGTAAAGCGGATTTACGAACAGATGGCCGAGCCGAAATGGGTCATCGCCATGGGCGCCTGCGCCTCAACCGGCGGCATGTATCGCAGTTACGCAGTCCTGCAAGGCGTGGACAACATCATTCCTGTGGACGTTTATGTTGCCGGTTGTCCGCCGCGTCCCGAAGCGCTGCTCGATGCCCTGATCAAAATGCAGGGCAAGGTAGCCAAAGAACCGATCGTCGGAATTCACAAACAGGCGGCGGCCTGAACTGCCCCGCCACAATGACCGTCCGCCAGCATTCGTTCTCAAATGTCGGCCATTGAATTAGCCCGGAAGCTTAAAGGCCAGTTCGGCGATTCGATCTCCGAACCGACCGAGTTTCGCGCGGAGATCACGTTGCATATCGGCGACGCGGAACGGATCGCGGAGGTCTGCGCCTTTGCGAAGAAGGATCTCGGCTTCGACTACCTCGTCGATCTGAGCAGCGTGGACAACTACGGCGACGATCCGCGCTGGACGTTGGTTTACGAGCTGTACGGTTACGGCCACCAGTGCCACCTGCGACTGAAGACAGGCGTTAGCGAGGAGAAGTCGGAGCTGCCAACAGTGACCGGGGTCTGGAAAACCGCCGATTGGCACGAACGCGAAATCTACGACATGATGGGCATCCGGTTCCGCGGCCATCCCGACTTGCGCCGGATTCTCATGTGGGAGGGCTACCCTTATTTCCCCCTCCGCAAGGACTTTCCTTTGGCGGGCAAACCGAGTGAATTGCCCGAAGTGGCGTTCAGTCGTCCCGCGCCGCTCGAAGGCGGACCGTTCGTCACGACGCCGGGCGGCAAAGATGCGATTGCCCGTGAACCGCGCGTGCGCACTCCTGAAAGTTGATTCTCATGGCGACCGTTCAAGACGTCCAATTCCGCGAACCGGCAGCGCGCGCCGCACAGGCGGCGGAAGCGTTGAAGCCAGGCGCAGCACGGCCGGCCGAAGATATCGGTGATATTCAAGGCGAGAAGATGGTCCTGAACATGGGGCCGTCGCATCCGTCCACGCACGGTGTGTTGCGCATCGTTCTCGAACTGGACGGGGAAATCATCACGCGGGCCTCCCCCGACATCGGCTACCTGCATCGCGGCGATGAGAAGATCGCTGAGAACATGACTTACACCCAGTTCATCCCGTACACGGACCGGCTGGATTACCTCGCCCCGCTCGCCAACAATGTCGCTTACGCGCTCGCCGTCGAAAAGCTGATGGGCATCGACAAACAACTGCCGCCGCGTTGCCAGCACATCCGCGTCATCTGCTGCGAACTGGCGCGCATCTCGGCCCATTTACTGGGCATCGGCTGTTTCGCGATGGACGTCGGCGCCTTGACGGTCTTTTTGCACACGTTCACCGAGCGAGAGAAGATCTACAACCTGTGCGAGTCCCTGACGGGCGCGCGTTTTACGACCAGTTACACCCGGATCGGCGGACTCGCGCGCGATCTGCCTTCCGGCTGGGTCGCGCAGTGCCGCAAGTTTTGCGATGAAGCCGCCGCCGCGGTTGACGAGGTTGACAAGCTGCTCACGCGAAACCGCATCTGGGTGGACCGCACGAAGAACGTCGGGATTATTCCCAGGGATGTGGCCATCGATTACGGTCTGACCGGCCCGAATCTCCGCGGCAGCGGGCTCGAATACGACCTGCGCAAGGCGCATCCGTATCTGATTTACGACCAGCTTCAATTCGATGTGCCGGCGGGCTCGGTCGGCGATTGTTACGATCGCTATCTCGTGCGGATGGAGGAAATCCGGCAGAGCATCCGCATTCTGCGCCAGTGTCTGGACCGGATTCCCGGCGGCGCGGACAACAAGAACGGCGAACCGATCAACATCCCCGATGGCAAGACCGTGTTGCCGCCGAAGGAAAGGGTGATGACGAGCATGGAGGAATTGATCCATCAATTCATCCTCGTGACACAAGGCGTCAACGCGCCGCCCGGCGAGATTTACTTTGGCGCCGAAAATCCGAAGGGCGAGTTGGGCTTTTACATCCACAGCAAGGGCGGCGGCACGCCGAACCGTTTAAAAATCCGGGCGCCGTCGTTTGTGAACCTGAGCATTCTGTCCTGGCTTTTGCCCGGCCATATGATGAGCGATACGGTCGCCATTCTGGGATCGATCGACTTCGTGATGGGAGAGTGCGATCGCTAGGAAATCCCAAACCCCAATGACCAAGCTCCAAAGAAACTCCAAACACCAAGCTCCAAACCTCAATGAATTCGGCCGCAATTTCATTGGAGCTTGGAGCTTGGAGCTTGGAGCTTCGACAGTTCGGATCGATTGAATTCACGCATGGCCTTCAGCGTTTCAGCCAGTTTGGAAGCGGAAATCGACGAGCTGATCGCGCATTACCCGCAGAAACGGAGCGCGTCGCTCATGGTGCTGCACGCGTTGCAGGATCACCTCGGCTGGCTTTCGAAAGAGGCCATCGAATGGACGGCCGGGAAGCTGGAGCTGCAGCCGATCAACGTTCACGAGCTGGTCACGTTTTATCCGATGTTCCGGCAGGAACCGGTTGGAAGATACGTCTTGAAAGTCTGCCGCACGCTGAGCTGCGCGCTCGGGGGCTCGAAACAGTTGCACGAGCATTTTTGCAACAAGCTTGGCCTCGACGCCGGCAAGCACGGCGTCCAGACAACGAAGGATGGCAAGTTTTCAGTCGAGTTCGTCGAATGTCTGGCA
>DATEKZ010000238.1:0-4198 GCA_035277185.1 Verrucomicrobiia bacterium | reverse complement strand
CGCTGAGGCGACGGACGCCTTCAGGCCGAGAAACTTCACGACCTTTTTCGCCGCGTCCGCATCCAACGCGTTTTCGCCGAGGCACGCGGAGACGGTGTAAACTTCGGAAAGTCCGGCGGCTTTGGCGATGGCGGCCCAGGTCGTCTTCCTCACTTTCTTGGCGGCCAGGATAGTGTCAGTCATTTCGCTTTTGGTCATAAGGCGGTTTGAATTTGAGGTTCAGTTCAGGAGGGGCTGTCTTCGCGGTTTTGCCGACGGCTGCCCATTCGCGCGTGATTCGGCGTCGGCGTGCTTTTCCCTCTTCGCGCCTTTCACGAGGAAGTGAAGGATGTGGTTGCGCAGGCGGACGTACTCGGGCGAGTCGATCAACTGCGCCCGCGTGCGCGGCCGCGGAATCGTCACTTCCACTATTTCGGCCAGTTCGGCGTCAGGCCCGTTGGTCATCAGCGCAATGCGATCGGAGAGGAGGATGGCTTCGTCCACGTCGTGCGTGACCATGAACACGGTGTTGCGCGTCTCGGCCCACATGCGGATCAGCTCCTCCTGGATGCTGCCGCGGGTTAGAGCGTCGATCTGGGCGAACGGTTCGTCCAGCAGGAGGACCTTCGGTTCGACCGCGAACGCCCGCGCGAGGCCGACGCGCTGGCGCATTCCGCCGGAGAGAAAAGCGGGCCGTTTCCTTTCCGCGCCATGAAGGTTCATCAGGTTGATGTATTTCTGCGCCCACTCGCGGACGCGATTGGCCGGCCAATCCGGATGGGCCTGCCGGACGCCGATGCGGACGTTGTCGAACGCGGTGAGCCAGGGCATCAGTGCGAAGCTTTGGAAAACCACCATGCGATCGAGCCCCGGCCGGGTCACTTCGCGGCCTTCGAGAATGATCCCGCCCGCACTCGGCTGATCGAACCCGGCGATGAGGTTCAGCAGGGTGCTCTTTCCGCAGCCGGAATGACCGATCATCGTGAGGAATTCGCCTCGCTGAATCTCGAAGCTGACGTTGTGAAAGACAACGAACGTCTCGCCTTTCCGCGCCTTGTCATCGAGGACGGGATAGACTTTTGTGACGTGATCGATGCGGAGATAGGCCATCGGGTTCACACCTCCGAGTAGTTAAAGATTTGCGCCAGGCGGCCGAAGGCGTAGTCCAGCGTGTATCCCACCACGCCGACAACAAGAATGGCGAAGATCACGCCGCTGATGTCGAGATTGTTCCATTCGGTCCAGGTGAGATAGCCGGCGCCCAGTTCGCCGAGGAGCATTTCGGCGGGGACTACGGCGACCAGGGCGCTGCCGAACGAGATGCGCAAGCCCGCGATGATTGCCGGCGCCGCGGCCGGCAGGATTACCGTGAAGAGCCGCCGCCAGTAGCTCATCTCCAACAACGCAGCCACTTGCAGGTAGTCCTTGCGAATGGCGTTTACGCCAAACGCGGTGTTGGCGACCGTCGGCCAAAGGGACGCCATGAAGACCACGAGAATTGCGGTCCAGACCGGGTCTTTGACCGAGTAAAGCATCAGCGGCATCCAGGCGAGCGGCGAGATGGGCTTGAGCACCTGGATGAACGGGTTGAGCGCGACGTAAAGCGGTTTGGAGAGTCCGACCAGAATGCCCAGAAGGATCGCCACGACGGAGCCGGCCATGAAACCGGCGAGAAACCGTTTGATCGTGTAGAACACGAGCAGGCCGATGCCATGATCGTTCGTGCCTTTTCGCGTGAACGCCTCGCCCAGTTCTATGCGGGCCTTCTTCAGTACCTTCATCGGACCGGGCAGGCCGGACACCTTGTCCGGGTTGAAAATGTATTTGCCCGAAGCATCCCGGACGATGTCCCCGTTGAACTCCAGCAGCGTCAATTGATCCTCCGTCTTGCCCGAGGGATCGAATTTCGGAGGATGCGTAGCACTCTGCCACAACAGGAGGAACAGACCGAGGATCAGAAGCGACAGGCCGTACGGACCTACGCGGGCTTGCCAGGATTTGTTCACGGGGCGGCTCGTTCGCGGTTAGAGGTTGCTGATCGGAAAACTCTTCACGTAATCCGCCACTTTCTCGGGATCGAACTCGCGGCCCATGATCACATGCTTGCCGTAGGTCTTGCCGCGCGTCGGATAGCCGAGTTCGGCCATCACCTTGTCGCACTCTCCGGCGAGATAAACCTGCTCTGCCACTTTCTTGTAGTCGAAGTCGCTCTCGACGTGTTTCCAGCGCTTCATCTGGCTGAGGATCCACGTCGCCATCGAGTGCCAGGGAAACGGATCGAAGTTGATCCTATCGGGAACGTCTTTGATCCCGCCCAGGCCGTCCGCGAAACGGCCGGTGAGGACTTGCTCCAGGACAACCACCGGCTGATTCAGGTAATTCGTCGGCGCAATCGCCTTGGCGATCTCCTTTCGGTTTTCTGCCTTGGCGGCAAAGTGCGTCGCGTCCACGATGGAGCGGAACAGCGCTTTGAAAGTGTTGGGATTGGCTTCCGTAAATTCCTTCGAGATGGCGAAAGCGCAACAGGGATGGCCGTCCCAAAGTTCTTTCGTAAGCTTGAAGATGAATCCAGCGTTTTCATACACCGCACGCTGATTGAACGGATCCGGCGCCAGATAGCCGTCCACGTTGTCCGCCTTGAGATTGGCGACCATCTCTGGCGGAGGTACTATGCGGATTTGCACGTCTTTGTCCGGATGCAGGCCGCCCTCGGCAAGGAAGTAACGTAACAGATAATTGTGCATCGAGTAGGTAAAGGGAACACAGAAACGGAAGCCCTTCATGTCTTTGGCCTCTTTTACCGACTTGTGCTTCAGCGCGAGCGTGATGGCCTGGCCATTGATGTTTTCGACCGCCGGCATGAGGAACGGCACCGCGGGCGAACCCGCCCCCAGCGTCAGCGCGAGCGGCATCGGGCTGAGCATGTGCGCCGCATCGACTTCCTTGTTCACCGCCCAATCCCGCACGATCGCCCAGCCGGCGGCTTTCCGCACTTTGGCGTTGAGGCCGTGCTTTGCGTAGAAGCCCATTGGTTCGGCCATGATGATCGGCGTGGCGCAGGTGATGGGGATAAAGCCGATCGACAAATCCTTCTTCTCAATCCCCTTCACGGGATCAGCCGCCATGGATTTGGCTGTGCTCAACGGAAAGATCGAACTCACGATCGCCGCGGCAGCGCCCTTGCCGACCAGATTGAGGAACGCGCGGCGCTCCATGTCGTTCGGAAAAATGGCGCGCATCACCGCGTTCTCCACCGTGCGCGAAAGAGTGTCTCCGGGTGTGAGCGGGATCCTCGTTTGGTCGCCGCCCTCGATCTCAGCAGACGATCCGCCATGTGGCAGTCCAGGTTTCCCGGGCTGCGGTATCACCGACTTCGAGCGCGTCCGGTCTTGCTCATCAGGCTGTCCTGCGGGTTTGGAAACGCGCAATGCGGCAAGATGGCCGCACTCGCGCCCCCCGCATTCATGATCGTCGTGAAAGTGTTCCATCCCAAGAAAATCAGGCGACTGATGCCGCTCGTAGTCACGCCGCGATTCCGAACGGTCTCCATGCATGCGGGGCGGCGCATGGACATGCGGGTGGTCCACGACGGGTTGCGCAGAGTCAAACGGATCGTTCAGAACGTACATTTCCCGTTTCCTTTCACGTTTGTGGGTTTGGTTTCATGCGGCGACGGGGAGTGAAGCGCGCCCGGAAAAACTGTCATGAGCGCGTTCTTCGAGAAACGGGATGAAGTGGTCTATGAGAAGGTTGCTCGCGTAACCGCAAGATGCATCTGTCCATTGCACGCCGGACGCAGGTGCAGACCGGATGCCAAGCCGGATCGGATGCGGATATACGGTGGTGAAATATTGGCAACGGTTGGTTGAACAGACTTCAACGGCGGGCTAATCGGCGGGAATCCAAGGCATTGACGCGCCTTTGGCGCGCGGGCAGAAACCAGACTCGCCACGCCGACGAAGGCTTCGGGCGGTTCGACTCCGGGCGCAAAGCCGGCGCGTGAAGGGCTTTTGAGTGCGGCTTTTTTCGCAGGATGCGGCTTTTTGGTCTGAATTGCTTCCATCGGCCGCCGTGAAGAACGGCAACCCGTTATCCAATACGCCGGGTTGACAGGGGATGAGGGCGGGTCCGCTCTCGAACAACAAGGTCATTTCGCTCCTCAACGGTTGCTTCATTCCCGGGAAGCCAGCGGCGGGGGGTTGTGGTTATTGGTTCTCAT
>DATEKZ010000237.1:0-13997 GCA_035277185.1 Verrucomicrobiia bacterium | reverse complement strand
GGGCAACCTGCTGATGTCACGCAGGCTCGCAGCGACAGGCGAATCGAACGGCATCGCCGCCGGTCCCGTCAGCCTGCCTCGCTTTCACGCAAGGCGGTGTCTCAGTTTTTTTCGGGGATAACGGACCGCACAATTCGGTTGCGGCATGGCATGCCCGCTCGTCCGCGCCTGACGCCTGCCGGTGAGAAAGGGGCCGTGATGATTCACCCTCCGTCCGGTTCTTCCATCCTTGTCCGGCGTCAACCGAATGGCAGAAACGGCGTGTTCACGGCCGCCGCAGCCGATAGAATTTAGTGTCGCTCGACGTCTTGACCGTGACGGTGACTCGCCCGTCGGCAATCACCCCGACGTTTCGATCTTCGACCCAATTGATCGGCGGCGACAAATTGTCGGCCACCTCGAGGATGAAACCGTCCGCCACAAACGGCCATGAGATAAGCAGCTTGTTAACCGTCCGTTCAAATTGGATCGTCGGGCTTTCGACAACGGAGACTACGATCTGCGAAACCAGATTTGAACCGGCCGGATCCGCCAGCGGGGACGAAACGGTCACCAGGTTGGTCATCAGTCCCAGCAACCTCGGAATAACCGTCACGGCCACACGCGCCGAGCCTCCCTGATCGATCGCGCCCAGATCGCAGATCACCAGCCCGCCATCGTTCGTCGAGGTTCCCTGACTGGGAGTGACCGAGACGAGATCGACACCTGGGGGAAGGACGTTGGTTAGACTGACCTGGGCGAGTAGATAGGGCGCGCGATTCGTAACGATGATGTTGAATGCGAGCGTGTCGTTGATCAGCACGGGGTTCGGTGACGCCTGCTGGTGAACTCGGAGATCGGCAAGAGGTAGAACGGCGACGACGGTAACCAAAGCGTTATCGGCCAGGTTGTTGTCGAGCGTTGCTCCGGAGATGCTGGCGAAATTCTCGGCGGGACCCATCAGTGTCGGCAACCCCAGAAGGGTTACCGTGGCGGACGCTCCGGCGGCTAAATCACCCAGTTCAAAGAGCAGCGTCCCCTCCGCGTTCGTGGTCGTGCCCTGGCTGGCCTCCGCCGACACCAGGGTCATGCTCTCCGGGAATCGGTCCTTCAGCAGCACACCCGTCGCCGCGTGCGGCCCCCGATTCGTCACGTTCAACACGTACCTCACGTTTCGCCCGAGCAATACCAACTCTGGATCGGTAGCAACCGTCAGAGACAGATCCGCGTCCAGCTTGACCTGGTGGACAATCTGGACGGTGTTATTGGCCCGGTTCGGATCGGTCCCGTAGCCTGCAACCGTTGCTGTGTTGGTGAACAGGCCGGGCTGGCTCGCTCTCACGATTAGCGTGACGGTGCCGACCGCTCCGGCTGCCAATTCTCCCACGTCGAACCGGATTGTTCCCTCGATGTTCGTCCCGACGCCCTGAGGCGTTTGAATGGAAAGCAACTCGACGCCAGCGGGCAACACGTTGACCAACGAGACTCCCGTTGCCAGACTCGGCCCAAGATTTGTGAATGTCAGCGCATATGTGATCGCCTGGCCGGGCGTCGCAGGATCAGGCGTCACCTCCTGGTCGATCGAAAGGTCCATGGCCGGATCGACGGCCACCACACTCGCGACGGTGTTGTCGTCCGCGTTCAACTCTGTCTCATTCGCGCTCGCCTCGACAACGTTTGTCACCCATCCCACCCGCGTCGGCGTCGCCACAACGACGACGGTCGCGCCCGAGCCGCTCGGCAAATCGCCCAGGTCGAAAACGAGGGTCCCTTCCTCGTTCGTGCTGATTCCCACGCTCAACTCCCCCACAATCTCCCCCGCAATCAGCGCCAGTCCTTCGCCCAAACCGTCCCTCAGTTGCACGCCGGTCGCCAAACCTGGCCCTCGATTTGTCACCGTCAGCGAAAAAGTCAGCGGCTGCCCCAACAAACCCGGCTGCGGCAACACCTCCTGCGTCACCTGCAAGTCCACCGCCCGCTGAACGGTCACGACGATTTCCGCCGCGTTGTCCGCCGTGTTCGAATCAATCTCGTCGGCGACGACGGTCGCGCTGTTGGTAATCTGGCCGTCAACCGTCGGAGTTGCCACGATCGCCAGGGTCACTGTCGCCCCGGTGGCCAACTCGCCGAAGTCAACCGTGACGGTTCCTTCAATATTCGTAAGGCTTCCCTGACTGGCCTCGGCGGAGACCAGATGCACACCCTCGGGCAGGCGGTTTTCCAGCCGCGTGCGGGTCGCGGGGTTCGGTCCGCGATTCGTGACGCTCAGCGCGTAGCTTAGGTTGTTTCCCAACAGCACCGGGTTCGGCGTCGCGGTCAGGCCCAAGGACAGATCGATGTCCGGTTTGATCCGGTGAATGACGGTCGAGGCGTTGTTGCCCGTTTGAGCGTCGGCTTCCGCGGCCACAACGGTCACCGTGTTGGTGACCAGTCCGGGTTGGCCTGCCCGGGCGACGATGGTTACCCCGGCGGCGGCATTCGCGTTCAAATCGCCGAGTTCGCAAATCACGACTCCATCCACATTCGTGCAACCGCCCTGGCTGGAGTTCGCTGAAACGAAATTCACGCCCACAGGCAATGCGTTCTCCAGGCGCACCGCCGTCGCGGCACTTGGCCCGCCGTTGGTCACGGTCAACTCATAAGTGAACTCCTGACTCATCGAGGCGGGATTCGGGGACACCGCCTGCTCGACCCCGAGATCCGCGGCCGGATGGATTTCAACGACGATCTCGGCGCGATTGTCCGCCGTGTTCGGGTCAACTTCCACGGTGGTCAGCGTGGCAGCGTTGGTAACCGAACCGGCAACTGTCGGAACCACAACGACTGTCACCGAGGCGCCGGCTCCTGCCGCCAGATCGCCCAGTTCGCAACGAATGAGGCCCGCCGCGTTCGTGCTGCTTCCCTGACTCGCCTCCACGGAAACGAAACTCGCCCAGGGTGGAAGCGGGTTCTCGAGCACAACAAACGTGGCGGTGTTTGGCCCGCGGTTGGTCACGCTGAAAACCCACGTGAGCGGCTGCCCCACCCGCGGCGACTGCGGTTCCGTCCCGACCGCAAGACCGACGTCGGCAGCTTCCCGCGCCTGGCTTACCATCGTTGCGGTGTTGTTTGCCAAAGCTACATCCGCCTCCGCGGAACCGGCGGTCACCATGTTTGTGAGCGACCCGACTTGACTGGTCCCGGCAGTAATTATCACTGTCGCGCTGGCGCCGGCGGCCAACTGCCCCAACTCGCACACGACCGTCTCCGCCTCGTTCGTGCTGGTGCCCTGGCTTGTCGCCACTGCTACCACGCTCACGCCCGCCGGCAAAATATCTGTGAGCCTCACACCGGTCGCCGCAGCGGGTCCAAAGTTGGTGACGGTGATCGAATACGTCACCTGCTGCCCGACCAGCACGGGATCGGGCGACGCCTGTTGCGCCACGGCCAGGTCCACCGCCGGAACGATGGTCGTGACGGATGCCACGACGTTGTCGATTCCATTCAGATCGCTCTCCGCGGCCGCCACACTGGCCACATTGGTCACCGGTCCGATTTCCACCGGAACCACCACGAACGCGACCGTGGCACCGCCTCCACTGGCCAGGTCTCCCAGGTCACAGGTCACGGTTCCGAACGCGTTCGTGCTCGTGCCCTGGCTCATTTCCACCGTCAGAAGATTCACGTTGGTGGGCAAAACGTCCACCAACTGCACGGCCGTCGCCAGACTGGGACCTCGGTTCGTCACCGCGACGATCCAGCGCAGCTCTTGTTGCAACAACCCGACCTGAGGCACGGCCTCCTGACTCACGGCCAGATCGACCGCCGGACGGACCGTCACAACGGACTCTACCGCGTTGTCCGCGGGGACCGGATCGATCTCGTCGGACCTGACGATCACGGTATTGGTGATCGGCCCCGCCTGCACTGGCAGGACCTTGATGCTTACCGTGGCGGTCGCCCCGGCGATCATGTCGCCCAACGCGCACCGGATCGTCCCCGCCTCGTTCGTGCTGGTTCCCTGGCTGGTTTCAACCGACACCACGTTCAGGCCCGCCGGAATGGGGTCATCGAGCACGACTCCCGTGGCAGCATTCGGTCCTCGGTTGGTCACCGCGACCAGGTAGTTCAAGGCGCGGCCCAGCAAGACCGGTTCGGCAACGGCCAGCGTGACCGCCAAATCGGCGTCCAGCTTCACGAGACTGATGTTCGTCGCGACGTTGTTCTCCAAATCCACGTCCGGCTCAACCGCCGTCACCGCCGCTGCATTCGTCAGCAAACCCAACTGGACGGATCGGGCGATGATCTGCACGGTGACGCTCGCCCCCACCGCCAGTTCATCCAGCAGACAATTCACAATGCCCTCTGAATTCGTGCAGCTTCCCTGGCTTGACTCAGCCGATAGAACGAACAACCCGTTCGTCAAGGGAACCCTCAGGATGACATCCGTGGCGGGGTTGGGGCCGCGATTTGTCGCAACAAGAACGAAGGCGATATTGCTGCCGCGCACCGACACCTCGGGTGTTCCCGACATCGTCAGCGTCAAGTCCACCAACGAAGGCAGAACGGTGAGATTCACTTCGCCAGCCGCGCTGTTTGTGTACCCGTCGCTCACCGCAAAGCGGAAGCTGTCTGGACCGCTGTATCCCGGCGAGGGCGTGAAGGTCACCCGGCCGGATGCCGCGTCGAACGCGGAGAGGGTTCCGTGGAGCGGCGGACTGATGATCTGAAAGACCAGCGAATCCTCATCCGGATCGCCAGCCGACAACAGAATGTTGGTCGCAGCTTCATGCACGACCGTCACGTTCTGGTTCGAGGCAACCGGTGCCCGGTTGAACAGGCTGCATATATACCCCTCCTGCTCGTAAAGCACGTCCATCCCCCAACACAAAAGCGTCCCCGTGTCATCGTTGGCAATGTCCAAAACCCGAAGCTTCCAGTTTCCCTCCAGCGATTTGCCGTTCAGTCCAGCGAGCGGCTGGAACGGCCGGAACGATCCGATAAACGGTGGACTCGCGGCGGTAATCGACGAAGCCGCCTCATCGTCCAGCCGTGTGTGCGTCGCAACGTCGGCGCAGTCGCCAGATCCAAAGTTCTCCCCGCTGTCTCCGGTCGGCCGGACCAGGTTGATGGTCGTTCCATCGGGATGCTCCAATTGGATCTCGATATCGCCATGCCAGGTGTGGTCAATGCGCACCGAAACGTCCGCGTCCATGACTCGTCCAATCGTGCCGATAAAGTTGGACGACACGATTGAACCCTCGTCGGGAATGGCTTTCGGAATATCGAGGCTTTCGAACCTGTTCGTCGCGATGTTGGTCACCGTGAGCTGCCCAATGATGCGGTTGAAGGTGTTCGTGAGGAAAAAACCGTTGGCGGACGTGATGTGTGTAAACGTGACGGGTGCGCCGCACGGGACGGTCTTATCGACCCGATACGAGAACAGCGCAAGATTCGTCGCCGACGAACCCGAAGGCATGTCGGGATAGTCCGAGTCGGGTTGCAGAACCGCGATTCCTGGAACGTCGGCCGACAGCCGCGACACGAGGTTCGAAATCGACGCGCCATCGCTGTTGCGCAGAACGATCATTTCCGTGATGGTCTCTCCGGGATCAATGAAGCCATTGTGATTGCCGGCCTCACCCGTTTCGTCGCTGTAGACAGCCTGCTCGATGACCAGTACCGGAGGCGCCGGAATCGTTGTCGGCGTGAAGATCAGGGCGTACTTCTGGGGATTCACGGGGACATTGTAGCCAACCACCTGAACCGTCCAGTTGCCGGGAACCACTCCGGAATCGGCGAGCACCTGCTCAACCACGTTCACCCGGTCCTCTTTCGTCCTGACGGCGGGCAGGGACGGGTTCGTCGGGTCCAGCGTCCAAGGATAAGTTCTGACACCGGCCGGATCCAAAACAATCAGATCGAGATCGTTGACCAGAGCGATTGCGGCGTTCTCGGCAGCGGCAGGGTCGTCCCACACCAGCGTTACTTTCACGTTGGTGGTGCCGTCGGGCACAAACATGGTGTACGCATTGGTCGCAGCATGATGAACCTGTCCGACCAGAAAGCCGTAATCGCGCAGTTGGTCGGCCGCTCCCTGTACTTGTAAACGCCCGAAGCCGGACGCGTAGTCTGGCCCCCGATTGAACCAATCCGTTTCATCATCCAGGTCGTCAGCCGTGTGGATCAACAATCCCTTCGCGGTGGATGGAAGAAGGTTTTGCCCGTTGTAGCGCGCCCGATACTCTTCGGTCAGGAGAGCGATCGCGCCGGAGACGACCGGCGCCGCCATGGAAGTACCCTGAAGAACGCCATACGTGGCGCCGGGGCGCGTGGACGTGGTTCCCAGGTCGCCGCCCGCCTGCGCTCCGGGCCCCACCAGTTCGGGCTTCAGCCGTCCATCATCTACCGGCCCCCACCCGCTGAAAACGGTCATCGCGCTGTCGTCGGATTTGATCGCCCCCACCGTAATGACGTTTTTCGCCGTGCCTGGCGGGCCAATGGTCGCGTATGGGCCGACCATGCAACTGTTCGCGAGCGAACCATTGCGATAGTTGCCAGCGGCGAAGACGACGCTGATCGGACGTCCATAGAGACCGGTGACGATCCGATCGTAGTCGGGCGCCAGGTGGGAATACTCCCCGTACAATTCGCACGTGCCAATCAGTTCGGACAACAGAAAGCCCCAGGAATTCTGCGAGAGCACGACGCCATGGGTGTTGATCGCTCCATCGTGCTCGGAGACCGAGTTGTCGAAGCCGTAGGAGATGATGGCCGCGGCAGGAGCCACTCCGCGCCATTGGCGTTCGATGCCACCTTGACTGACGCTCAATGCGCCGTTGCCCGTCATCGTGCCGGCCACATGGGTGGCGTGCAGCTCGACCGGAAGGCCGGGTTGCCCGACCACAACTCTGCCCGAGAAATCCGCATGGTCCGGGTCCACCGTCCCGACGTCCCAGATGCCCAGCGCGACTCCCGCGCCAGAAAGGCCATACGGGGCCATTTGGACGACGTCGGCCCTGACGCTTTCCCGCGCGCCATCATTAAAAGGAGCTTTCGGCGGCGTTGCCTCCTCAACCCACCGCACCCCGTCGCATGCGACCAGTTGGTCGAGCTTCTGTGCAGGCAAACTGATCGCAACCTCGCGCAGCTTCGTGTTGACACTCAGAATTCGCCCGCCGCACGCCTCGATGGCCTCGGCCACCTGGACGAAATCGGACTCTTGAAAATATTTCACTCGCAAGGCTGCCGAGCCGTCGGGTCGAAGAGCCCAGGGGCCGATGCCTGACAACTGCATCCTTGGCGGCAGCTTGTCTTTTGGGTAAACCGCCCCCAGCCAGATCACGCCCGCTGACCTGAGCCGGTCCGCATTCACACTTTTCGGCAGGCGAACAAAGAACGAGTTCTCGGGAAGATATTCCAGAATCTGTATCCCCAGGGCTGCAAGCTGCCTTCGCGCTTCCTTCCCGGGAAGCTGGTGGAACTGAATGATTGCATAATCCCCCTTCGGATCGGAACCCAGACCGCGAACGTGACCCAGGTTGGCGTCAAGGGCGCCTGCCGGAAACATTATTTCGCTCTTCAGGCGGATCGGCCGGACCAACTGCTCCTGCCCTTGCGTTCCGAGCTTTTTCAAATCCCCGGCGGAACGCCGATCAGGGGAATCAGCCCACGCGTGCGCCAGCCAGCAGGCGCCAACCAGCGATAGCGCTGGACGTAAAACCCCCTGTAATGGATTGGGACATAAGCGCCGGCCAAACATCACTTTTGAGACACGCTTGTCGGATTGGAGCCGTCCGCAATCGACAGATAGACTCGCACCGTTGAATGCCGCCTCGACGACAACATCAGTGGCTTTCGACAAATCTGCATCCCTGCACGTTTCATGGTCAGGCACCGGGAGATTCCTTGGCTAATTAAGAATCAATTCCGGGCATTTGTGCAACCCTGAAAATCGTCGCCGACTCGGGCTGCGCCGTGACATTTGAGTATTCAATCGATAAGCGATGCGGCGCCCAGCCGCATAACTGATGCCGTGCCAGCGGACCGCAATAGAAGACGATAGGTACTCGCCGCCGGCACACTCCCATCACGATTCCAACTTCTGGCTTTCAACTTCCCCGTTTTTGCCTAACTTGCTGCTATGACGTTGGTGGAACAGATGACGCAACTGGCCAGGCAGGCCCGGGCCGCGTCGCGCGAACTTGCCCGGCTGACCTCGGTCGAGAAGAACGATTGCCTCATCGCCATGGCCGCCGCTCTGGAGCGGAATCGTGACGACATCCAGAAGGCCAACGCTCGCGACATGGATGCTGGCGCGCAGGGCGGACTTCCTTCCGCGATGCTCGACCGCCTCAGACTGGACGACAAGCGGATCACCGCGATGGCCGGAGGACTCCGCGAAGTGGCGGCCCTGCCCGACCCGGTGGGCCGCGTCCTCGATGAGCGGGTTCGCCCGAACGGGCTGAAGCTCCGGAAGATCTCCACACCCATCGGTGTTGTCGTGATCATTTACGAGTCGCGACCGAATGTGACCGCGGATGCCGCCAGCCTGTGCTTCAAATCCGGCAACGCTACGATTCTGCGCGGCGGCAAAGAGGCGTTGAATTCCAATCGCGTCATAGCCGAGATCCTGATCGAGGCGGCGCAACAGCAAGTCGGGCACTTTCCCGTTCATGCCGTTCAGGTCGTCCAGACGACCGACCGCGAAGCGATCAGGCAACTGCTGTCCCTGACTCAATACATTGACCTCTGCATGCCACGCGGCGGTGAAGGCTTGATCCGCGCCGTGACCGAGTGCTCGAAGGTCCCGGTCATCAAACATTTTAAAGGCGTTTGCCACGTCTTCGTCGATGCCGACGCCGAATTGAAGATGGCGGAGGACATCGTTTTCAACGCCAAATGCCAGCGCCCGGGCGTCTGCAACGCGATGGAAACATTGCTCGTGGACAAGGCGATTGCGGCGAAGTTTCTTCCGATCATCGACCGCCGCCTGGCCGGGAAGGAGGTGCGGCTTCGCACCGACGAAGCAACCCGCGCGCTCCTCCAACCTGCATCCTGCGACCTGCAACTCGCCAATGAGCAGGACTGGTCCACTGAATACAATGACTACATCCTCAATGTCCGCGTCGTGGACGGGGTGCAGCAGGCCATCGATCACGTCAACCATTACGGCTCCGCGCACTCGGACTCCATCGTCACGAAGAATGAAGCTCGCGCGAGACAGTTTCTCGCGGAAGTGGACTCGGCGACCGTCTATTGGAACGCGTCCACGCGCTTCACCGACGGCGGTGAATTCGGCATGGGCGCGGAGATCGGCATCAGCACGGACAAAATCGGCGCCCGGGGTCCGATGGGGCTCGAGGAACTGACCAGTTACAAGTGGATCGGCATCGGTACGGGGCAGATCCGGACGTAACCGGCGCCCAGCCATCGTCGCCGACGTGCTGCGCTGGATCTCGAGAATTATCCGAAGTGAGACGCGCGCGTGAACTCAGATTTTGAATCCATTTTTATCCGGTCGCGGGGAATCCTGGGTTATCAACATCAAAATGAGAATGACAATGCCGCCAAACGATTTCATACGAACACGAACCAAATGAAGACGAAAACAACCACACTCATTGCCTTCATCACGGTCACGATTGGCATCACCCTCTGTGCAATTGGTCTCGCGCAGGACGCGAAACAGCCCGACGCCGCGGCCGGGACGGAGGTCAAACCAAAAGAAACGCCCGCCCCGCCCAGCGCCGAGAAACCCAGGCCCAACACCGAAGTGCTGGAGGCGAAATTCAAAGCCACCCTCACCAGGGCCACGTTCAGTGGACGCTGGTGCGGCATCAAGGACGGCAAGCTGACACCGGAGAAAGAGGACAAATACACGATTGTCAGCGTCACGAAGCTCGGTGGCGAAACCTGGATCATCAACGCGCGAATCCAATATGGAGAGAAGGACTTCGTCGCGCCCATCCCCGTGCGGGTAAAATGGGCCGGCGACACTCCCGTGATCACGCTGGACAACGTCGGCATTCCCGGCGGCAACACTTATTCCGCGCGCGTATTGATTTACAACAAGACCTACGCCGGCACCTGGTCCGGAGGCGATCACGCGGGCCTGCTCAACGGCGTCATCACGAACGAGAAGAAGGAGTGAGACGAGGTTCGACTTGAGCAGGGCCGGGGTCGCGCGCCATCGTATCGCACAAGCGAACCGTGGCTCGTGCACAACCTCTTTTATCTCCTCGCCGCCAGCGCGCTCGATCGCGCGGTAAATCCGTGAATGACATCGCGATGCGGGGAGATCCCTGATACCTTGGCTTTGGGCATGAAATCTCATCGCGCTGAAAACAAATGAAACTGCTCGCCCTGCTTCTTACGCTGAATACGGCGATGGCGATCTTCGCCGCTGACAGCACAACGACCAACCGGCCGCCGGCTCCAGTCGGAAAGACCTACGAACTCGGCCCGGACTCGCTGCCGCAAGAGGGCGTGCCGAAGGGGAAACTGGAAGGGCCGTTCCTGTTCAGGAGCCAGGCCTTCACCAACACGGTGCGTCGGTATTGGATCTATGTGCCGGCGCAATACACGGCGGACAAACCGGCATGCGTCCTCGTGTTCCAGGACGGTCAGCGAGCAACGCGCACCAACGGCTCTCTGCGCGTGCCGCAGGTGATGGAAAACCTGATTCACAAAAAGGAAATGCCGGTGACCATCGGCATCTTCATCACGCCCGGCGCGCGCGGTGAGGAATACGTTGAGCCCGGCGGCGGCAATCCGAATAATCGCGCCGCTGAATACGACGCGCTCAACGACCGCTACGCGCACTTCCTCATCGACGAGATGCTTCCCGAGGTGGGCAAGGCGTACAACCTGACCAAAGACCCCGAAGGCCGGGCAATTGGCGGCACGAGCAGCGGGGCGATTTGCGCGTTCACGGTCGCCTGGGAGAGGCCCGACGCGTTCCGCAAAGTCATCAGTTGCATCGGCAGCTACACGTCCATCGGCCATCGCCCGGCGCGCGATGGCCGGCCGATGGTTCCTGGCGGCGACCTGTATCCGACGCTGATTCGCAAGAACCCGCCCAAGCCGATCCGCATTTTTCTCCAGGACGGCTCCAACGATCTCGACAACGCCCACGGCAACTGGTTCCTCGCAAACCAGCAGATGCTCGCCGCCTTCAACTACGCCAATCGCACCGCCGACGAGCGAAAGTCGGATGGCCCGCGTTACGAGGTCACCCACATCTGGGGTGAAGGCCCGCATTCCGACAACCACGGCGGTGCCATCCTGCCCGACATGCTGCGCTGGATTTGGAAGGACTATCCGAAGTGAAGCACGCTCTATTTGATCGCATCACCCACTCCAGCCTCCACCGGCACATGGAGATGTCCGATGGCCCTCTGTCCCCGTTCATTCGTCCGCTCGACGCGGATAAGATAATGTCCCGGTTTGGAAAAACGATGCTCCGTCACGGCGTAGCCATCCTTGGCGTGCTGTTCGACGTTGCCATCTGATTTTACGGTCACCTTATCGGTGCCGTCGCCGAAGTCCCACGTCTCACTGCCGAACGTCGTGCGAAAACTCCGTACCTTGAACGTCACCGGATCACCTGCGCGGATATTCATCGTGGGCGTAAAGGCCGGGTGGATGGACGGAGGCAACTGGTCCGGCGCGGACTTGTCGATCACCAGCACGACCGAAAAATCGTAATCCACTTCGCCACGCGCATCCGTGACTTTCAGGATTTCACTGTACTCACCGGACTGCGCATACGTGCGTTCGACAGTGGGACCGGTCGCCTTGGCTCCGTCCGTCAACGTCCAGTCGTAGCGGGCAATCCTGCCGGACGCGCTCCACGATTTCGACCCGTCGAGGACGACTTTGTCTCCCGTGAAAGCAAAATGATGCGGCCGCACCACCGCTATGACCTTGGGAGCGTATTGGCGCTGGCAGGCTTCCCACAGAAACGCGTAGCCCTCCTGAATGCCCCACAGCCCCGATGGCTGGCGGCTCGTGATGTCGAAGTGCAAATGGGACCAGCCGCCGCTGCCGCCTTCCTTGCCGAGCACGCCGATTTTCTGCCCCATGCGGATTTGCGCACCGGGCCGCACCGCCGGATCAATCGTCTGCAGATGGCTGTAGCGGTAGAACCAGCCGCGATCGTCGAGCAGATAAATGACATCGTAGCGCGGCTTTGCCGGACTGTCGTCGTAGCCGGGCAAAATTTCAGTCCCCGACGAAATCACGCGCCCTGAAGTCGCCGCAACGACGTCTTCCATTCCCTCCGCTCCCCCGAAGTCGAGTCCGTAATGGTAGTAGATCTTCTTCGCGCTCGGCGCTTCGCCGCCATCCACGAAGGACGGCTCGTTGGCCATTTGGGTGTGGCTCGCGAACCACCGTTGCTTGAGCGGATAAACGAACGTGCCCGGCTCGATCCACGGCGAGCCGGCCGGCCAGAGCCGGAGCCGCGCGTCCTTCAACAGTCCCCAAGCGTTCCCCTGGCTGCTGTTTGTGACATGGCCCTTGGTAATCGGACAATCGATTTGAACTCCAGCAAATGTGGCGGGCAGGTGGTAGGTGGCCGAGGTCAGGACCAGCGACTGGCCGTTGAGTTCGATTTCGACACGCGCCCGACGCACTGCATCGCGCAAGGAATCCCGCATTTCGTCCAGGCGAAGCAGTTTGACGCGCGCTTTGGTTCCGTTGGCCAGCTCGACCTCTTGGCCTTCGTTCACGTCCAGGTCCACGGCGCGGACGATGGCTGTTCGCGCAGGCGGCGCATCCGCCGCGTTCAACGCTGGCAGAGATAAGCAGACCAATATGGCGAGGATGATCCGGACCGCTGCGGCATGAGAGGAGAAAGTCATTAGAGTCATCATAACTGGCAGGTCGTTGCCGAGCAAAAAAACTCTGGTTTGCGCAGTTGCTTGTTTTGCGTAAGATCGCACTATGCCAAGTGAGAATATTCGATTCCCGCACAGCCGAGTGTATGAGAGATCTCAAACTGAAGCCCGAGTACTCCAGTAGTCACGCGCTGATAATCGGCATTAATGACTACAAGCACGCGTCACCACTAAACCACGCTGTTGAGGATGCGACAGCAATTGCGGCGGCCATCCAAAAGTCGTTTGGATTTCAGTCAGAGAACGTTAAGCTTCTATTAGACACTGCAGCCACAAAAGCAAACATTCTATCCACGTACTTCGGTTACGAAAAGACAGCGGAGCCTGATAGCCGTTTGCTGATTTTTTTTGCCGGCCACGGAATCACGAAAGCAGGACGGTATCGCGACGCAGGTTTTCTCGTTCCGTGCGACGGAAATGATCACGACCTTTCGACTCTGATCGGCTGGGAGGAGCTGACACGCAATGCAGACCTAATTCCCTCGAAGCATGTCTTCTTCGTCATGGACGCATGTTACGGTGGGCTTGTCTTCAATCGGGCGATCGGCGCAGGCGGTGTTCGCTTTTTGAAAGACATGCTGATTCGACCCGCTCGGCAGGCTTTGACCGCTGGGAAGCAGGACGAGGCAGTTTCGGATGGAGGCGGTCCGCGCCCCATGCATTCGGTTTTTACGGGACATTTCCTAAATGGACTCGAGGGCGCGGCGAGGGCACCTGAGGGACATCTCACCGCAAGCGGCATTATGTCCTATGTTTACAAACAGGTCGCGAACGACATTCATTCTGAACAGACACCACACTATGGATTCCTGAGCGGCGACGGGGACTTTATCTTTGACGCACCTCAGTTAGAGACGCTGGCACCGAGCGACACTTCGGAATCAGATACACTTGTTACCGTGTCCGCGTTGGAGATTCCGGAAGAAGAAATCGCGCCTTCCGGTCCAATCGCCGTGGCAAAACAAATCCTCTCTGACCCAAAGCGCGGCATACAACTCCATGATCTAGTTGCAAAGTACACTCGAAAACTGATCCTGGAAACTTCCAAAGAACAATTTCCAGTCCAAAACGTGTCATTCAGTCCAGAGGAGCTTGCGCGGAGATTACGCGCTTACGAAAACGTTACTCAAGACCTCC
>DATEKZ010000236.1:0-3424 GCA_035277185.1 Verrucomicrobiia bacterium | reverse complement strand
ACGGCCCAGGAAAACTCATTCCCCGCCACTTTGCCGTTCTCGATCTCCAGCCAGCGGGTGTCGTCGCGCTGAAATTTGCCGGTCACTTTGTCGCCGTCCTGCTTGAGGACCAGCGCGGCGGTCACCGGGCCGTTCGGCGTGTCCATCGTCCAGGACCATTCCCCGGTCAGAGTGCCGGACCCTGCCGGCGAGACGCCGGCAGCACGCTCGGACGATTTGATGGACTTATCGCCGAGAATCTCCGACAGCTTCGATTCAATCGCATCAGCCCACATTTCATATCCGCGTTTCGACAGGTGGAGATAATCCGGCATGATGTCGCGCGGGATGCCGCCGTTGCTGTTCACGTAGAGATGGCCGAAGTCGATCCAGAACACGTTCTTGTCGTCCGCCAGCTTGCGGATGATCTGGTTGACCTGAAGGATTTTTCCGCGTTGCGGACTCGGATTCTCGCTGCGCGGGAAGATCGCCAGTAGCAGTACCCTGGTCTGAGGCAGTTTCTGCCGGAGCTTTTGTACGATGGCCGCCACGCCATCGGCGATCTGTTCGACCGAGTTATCTTCGCCGTTCGAGTTGTTGGTGCCGATCATGACCACGGCCGCCTTGGGCTTCGTGCCTGCGAGGTTGCCGTTGTCGAGGCGCCACAGGACGTGTTGGGTGCGGTCGCCGCCGATGCCGAGGTTCACCGCGTTACGCGGCGCGTAGTACCTTGCCCAGGTTTCCTTCCCCTCCCCTTCCCAGCCTTGCGTGATCGAGTCGCCGATGAAAATCACCTGCGCCTTTTCGCCAGCTTCAGCCGCGCGTTTGTTCAACAACTCCTGGCGATCCTTCCAACCCTGATCGGTGCGCGGCGCGGCCTCGTTGGCCGAATGGGCACGGCCAACGGATGGGACGGTGATGGCAAGAGCAGTGGACAGAGCGACAAGTTGGAGTCGGATTTTCATGGTGGTTCAGGGTTGAGTTCGGCACCGGTGATAAACCAAGCGATGACATCGTGCAAGACTGGAACGATTCGATTGAAACCACGGATGAACACCGATGAACACGGATGGAAACGCCAATAGGGCGAGTGCTCGCGAACTTACGAAATGCCTTTTTGTTTCGCGCGAATTGGCGAAATTCGCGTCCAGCCTCGGAGCGTTTTATCTGTGTCCATCTGTACTACTATCTGTGAAAGTTTGTGCAAGCCGCGCAGATTTGCGTAGCGCAGATTTGTAATCTGCCGTATCGCCGATTTGTAATCGGCAGGCGCCTGATTTGGTCGAACCGTTCGAAATATTCGAGCGGCCGCAGAATGCAATTCTGCGATACAGCAGAGTGCAACTCTGCGCTACGTCGGTTGCGGCTTCGCCGCGCTGAGTGCACCCGTGGCTAAGGGGCGGCCTCCGCCAAATCCAACTCAACGTGGCACACGCCATCCGCGAAGGTCGAGCGGGGCGCGAACCTCACCAGGCAATCCCGTAATCCTCGCCGTGATTGCTGGCGCCGCCCCAGAACGTGCCGTGCTCCGGATCGAAATAGATCGCCGTGATGGGGCCCGAGTTCTTTTTCGCGAAGTTCAGCGTGTAGCCCATTCCGGCCAGCTCCCGGCGGACCCACGACGGTACCTCCTCGGTCAGCGTCACGCGGCCCGGCTCGGCCTTGTGTTCGCCGAACGAACTGCGCATCTGATAGCTGGTGATGTTGGCGCCCTCGCACGCCTCCTGCACGGTCATGCCGAACTCGACGACGTTCAGGAAAAACTGGAGAAGGTTCTGGTCCTGCGTATCGCCACCCTGCACGGAGAAACAGAGGAACAGCTTGCTGTCCTTCAACGCGAGGGTCGGCGTGAGCGTCACGCGCGGGCGTTTGCCGGGCGCGACGACATTGAACGGGTTCTCGGCTTCATCGAGCACGAAGCTTTGCATCCGCTGGCTCATGCCGATTCCGGTATTGCCCGCGACGCATGCCGGAAGCCAGCCGCCGCTGGGAGTCACCGAGATTGCCCAACCTTTTTCGTCGGCGGCCTGAATGGAGGTCGTGCCCGCGCGGAAGTCGGCCTCGAATCGGGCCTGGGCCTCGGGTGATTGCCTGTCGAAATCCAGAGACGCTGTCGATGGTGCTCCTCCTGCCTCCGCTTTGTTCGTTTTAACATTCGACCAGTTGGTGAGGAGATTCAAAAACGGATTCGCTTTGCCTTCGAACGCATACGGATCGCCGGGGTGAATGTCCGGATTGTTCTTCTTCCAGTCGATCAACTTCAGCCGCTCTTTTGCGTAATCCTTGGAGAGCAGGACGCGAATCGGCTCCTCCGGCGGAGAGTAGATGTCGCCATAATAAAAATCGCGGTCGGCAAAAGCGAGGTTCATCGCCTGGTAAACGGCGTGGATGTAACGCGCGCTGTTGTAACCCATGGGTTGCAGATCGACGTTCTCGAGGATGTTGAGCGCCTGCAGCATGGCCGGTCCCTGCGTCCAGCAGGTGAGTTTGTAAACTTCAATACCCTTGTAGGTCGTCTTCGCCGGCTCTTCGATCTTTACCTTCCAGTTCGCAAGGTCAGTCACCGTGTGCAATCCGCCTTGCTCCTTCGAGCCGCGACAAAATTCCTCCGCGATGTCGCCTTTGTAGAACCGGTCGTAGGCGGCCAGGATCGCATCCTTGCGCGTCTTTCCCTCCTTCAACGCCCGGGCTTCGGCATCGACGAGTTTCTGCAAAGTGGCGAGCAGGTCCGGCTGACGCCAGATTTCGCCAGGACGCGGCGATTCGTAATCCCGACCGGCGTGAGGGAAGAATACCTTCTTCGAGTAAGGCCATTTCTTCAGCTTCATTGCGTTGGTCGTGTTATTGATCTTCCGAACAAGATCGGCCTCGATGGGATAGCCGTCCGCCATTTGCATCGCCGGCTCGAGGACCTGTTTGAGAGACAGCGTCCCGAACTCGGCGAGCAGGGTCATCAACCCGCCCGGGTTACCGGGTGTCACCGCGGCAAGCGGACCGTCGGCCGGCGGATACTTGAGCTTTTTTTCTTTGAAGAATTCCGGCGTGGCGCCGGTGGGCGCGACGCCGAGCGCATTGATGCCGACGACCTTTTTGGCGCGCGGATCGTAGATCAGGGCCTGTGTTTCGCCGCCCCAGCCCACATCGTCGTACATCGTGCAAACGACCGCCAGCATGGCGCACGCGGCATCGATGGCGTTGCCGCCGCGCTCGAACATCCGGGCGCCGGCCGTCGCACCGAGCGGTTTTCCCGTGATGGCCACCCAGTGGCGTCCGTGCAGGACGGGTTTGTGGGTTTGCGAAGACGGTTCCGGGGCAGCCGCGAAGCATGTACTGGCGAACGCCAGCGAGGAGAGGGCGTATCGGACGAAGGGTGATTGCATGGTGGCCAGAATACGGGAAAGCCAACCCCGGGTGCATCTCAAAATCTTGGAGCCGCGCAGCAGCC
>DATEKZ010000235.1:0-3456 GCA_035277185.1 Verrucomicrobiia bacterium | reverse complement strand
CTTCCAAGCCCATCCGCCAGCGGACGCGCTGCGGCCTGGAAGGCCGCGGTCCGGAAAATCGCGCACTGCGACCTTGTCACCAATCTGAACAGAGAGGCCCTTCGCTCGGTGCGCATGCCATGGACAGCTTCGAATGATCCGGGCGCAACCATGCTGTCGGAGCCGGCCGCCGATTCTCCCTCTCCTCGGGGGGGGAGAGGGTCAAGGTGAGGGCGAGCCAATCCTCTAACTGTGTTGGCTACGGCGTCACCGCGCGCACCCGAAAGAACCCCTTCGCGAGGTTGGTGTAGGGCGTGAACCACTCCGTTTCAGGGAAGCGACCCGGCAGATTTGTGATGAGATTCAGAGGAGCCGTCACGTCCGATCCCCCAAAGATTTCGTAGGTCCGGTTGGTCATACTCGGCCAACTCAGACGCCCCAGCGTTTCGTTCCAAACCGAAAGATCGAGACGGAACGGCGTACCCACTGCGTTCGGATCGGTGCCCATGATCTGTTCGCGAGCGTTCGAGTAGCCGTCGCCGTCCGGATCGTCCTTCGGACCCGAGGCAAGCGAGCCAAGGCGCGCCGTTTCCCAGCCGTCGTCAAGGCCGTCAGCATCGGTGTCCGCAATGGCCACTCCGCGGAGGATAAGCTCGATGCTTTGCACGGTCCCCGCGCCCAGCGGCTCTTCGTCGCTGATGGAAACCGTCCAGGCGCCGGTGCTGCTCTCGAAGAAGTGATGGGTTGAAGAGTAGGTCCAATCGGACGGACCAGGAGCGTCGTCCAGGTTCACATGTTGCAGGACGCTGCGGGTGCCCTGTGGCGAGAGCAGCGTGATTCGGAGATCGCCTCGACGAGAGTGGCTGGCCTGCATGCGAACGCCGATATGCTCGCAAATCAGCGCGTTTGTGACGTTGAAGATGTAGCTGACGGGATTGAGCTGAATCCTTGCAGTGACACTCGGATCCTGCTGCAGATAGGCCCGGAGCGCCTCGCCGGAGTTCTGGTCGATCATCACGGCGGGAATCGGAACAAA
The DNA here is from genome assembly GCA_035277185.1 of Verrucomicrobiia bacterium. Lineage (GTDB taxonomy): Bacteria > Verrucomicrobiota > Verrucomicrobiia > Limisphaerales > AV2 > DATEKZ01. Next base: position 2,441 of record DATEKZ010000235.1, on the reverse strand, counting down.
GTCCGTCCCGCCCATCAGAAACCGGTCCGTCCCGTCGATGTGGTTGTAGATGATCGCGAAAGCAGCGCCGGCCTGCGCGGCAAAACCGATCTTTTCAAAGAACATACCGCCGCCCCGTTGAATCAACGCCGCTTTACCGGTCAGATCATTCGTGAGGGGAGCGTTCGCAAGCCCCACATCCACGAGAGGCAACGACGCTGTCGGCGAATCGGCGTGCGGTCCGGTGCCGGGCGATGCCGGGATGGAAAGCAAATTGGGCGGCACGCTCGTTCCGGTGACGACGACCCGCAATCCATCGTCCGGGATGGACTGTTGGACGTTGGAAACTGCCGTCACCGTCGTCAGGGCGGGGCGGTTGGTCCAGGCGGCGGCGAGCGCCACGGCCCAACCGGCATCCGGCACACCGAAGCCGACGTTATGGCTCACACCCAACCCCGCGCCGTTGAGTTTCAGGTCCGCATCCGCCAGGTCGAAATGACGCGCCGAAAGAATCAGAATCTGTTGGACGTCGCGATAGGCCAGGTTTGTGTTGGCAGACAGAACCAGGGCGGAAAGACCGGCGACCTGCGGCGTGGCGAACGAAGTGCCGAAGATGTCCGGAGAGGAAGCGTAATCCGCGAAGTCGTTCGTGTAGAAACCCGTGTTGAATCCCGCGGCAGAGCCTTGCCGGTCGGTCGTGAAAAGGTTTCGGTCCGCATCGCCACCCGGTGCCGCGACCAGCACACAAGCTCCCGGGTTGCTATAACTGGCGGCGCGGCCATCGCTCCGCACCCCGGCCACGGTGATGACCCGACTATCGTTTGCGTAGCCATCGTCGTTGGCGTTCATGCTTTCCTCCCGGCCGTTGCCGGCCGAGCGCACCATGACGACACCGCGGCCGCCGCGCCCGAAGGCGATCGCGTTTGCGATGCCGATGCTTTCGAGCGGCGTGGGTCCAAGCTGGGGAAAGTCGGCGTTGCCCCAACTGTGATTCTCGACGCAGACGACATTGGACCGGTATTGAAACATGTCCATCATGGCTTCGTCGGAGGCGGTGAGGTTATCGCCTCGAAAGATTTTCCAACTGGCAAGCAGGGCGGACGGCGCGACTCCGGCCATGCCGCGTCCGTTGTTCGCTTCGGCCAAAGCAAGGCCCGCCACAGCCGTCGAATGATTGTCGCCGACGTCCACGGGCATCGCGTTCGTCGTGCCCGTTTCGAAATTGAAATGAAGCCCGTTGTCCGCGTGGACGACAAACTCCGGATGCGACAGCTCAACGCCGTCGTCGGCGACGGCGACGATCGCACCTTCTCCCCGCGTCGCGGGCCATGCGGCGCGTACGTTGAGATCGAGTCCGAGCGAGGCGCCGTTGGCACTCCGGTTTTCCAGATTCCATTGGTCGGAGAAATAGGTGTCGTCGGGACGGGCCGCGTAGGGACCATGCCGTCGAATCTGCTGACGGCGTTGGACGGGGTGGCTGAGCAATACGTCCGGCAATGGCGCAAGCCGTTGCGCCTCGCGCAGGGCGCTCGGGGCATCGGGCGCTTGAAGAATAAACACGTTCGTGGAAACCGTCCGGGCGAGGCGCAACGAACGTCCGTTCAGGATCGACTCGAGACCGGCGCCGGTTTTCAACTGCAGCACGACCCGGCTGCCCAGTTCGACCGGTCTGGCTCCGGCCTTTTCCGGCCAGGCCTTGATCCAGTCCGATCCGCTGCCCGGTGAAAGGGCGGGCGGAGCCGCTGTCTCAACGCGATAAACAACCACTCCCCGCTCGCGGAACTGGAATCGAGTTTCAGACGTGGCCGAAGGATTCTGGGAGAAGGAGGAGGGAGCTACCACCCACAAGGCGCCCAGGAGAGTCAGCAACGTGAAATAATTCATCAACCGAACGAAGTTTACCGCATTCGAGCCGTCAGGCGAGTTCTTCCCGTCCCATTCATGCCTCCGCCCTCCCGCGGCCCGAGGCTGTTCAGGACCGAATGACCGTTGGCGACCACGCTTTTGGCGATGGCGCAGGTGATGTATTGCTTGGCGAGTTGGACCGCGCGGCTCAAGTCACGCCCCAGCGCCAGATAACCCGCGACCGCCGCCGAGTAAACACAGCCGGTGCCGTGCGTGGAAACGCCCCGGACAAACGGCGCCGTCAGGAGCAATTCCGTTTTTCCGTCGTAAAAAACATCAACCGCCTCCTTCATGCCCTTCAAATGACCGCCTTTGACCAGCGCCGCGCATCCGCAGCAGTCTTTGATTTCGCGAGCAGCGGCGCGGAGATCATCGACGGAAACCAGGTTGCGCCCGATCAGAATGGCGGCTTCGTCGAGGTTCGGCGTGACCAGCGCGGCCAGAGGCAACAACTTGTCTCGCATCGCCTTCACGGCGGATGTCTGGAGCAGTCGCGCCCCGCTCGTTGCGACCATCACCGGATCAACGATGAGTGGCGGTTTTGCTTTGTCTTTGAA